>JAEVYS010000118.1 GCA_023392635.1 Actinomycetes bacterium
GTTCCCAATTGGGTCGGCGAGGCCTGGTGTACCGGATGGGTAACCGTCCCCAACTCGGTCCGGGAGCGGGGCCCGTAGGCTGTCGGACGTGATCAAGCACATCGTGATGTGGAACTTCGCCGAGACCGACAGGGCCGCCAACCTCGAGAAGGTGCGGGACGCCCTGCGGGGGCTAAGGCAGGTCGTCCCGGGCATCCTCACGCTGGAACCGGTGATTCCGGTGGACCCGTTCGAACACAGTTACGACCTCGTCCTGTACTCCGAGTTCGAGTCGGTGGACGCCCTTCGGGCCTACGCCACGCATCCCGACCACGTCGCGGTGGCCGGCATGATCAAGGCTGCGGCCACCGCGAGGGTCTGCGTCGACTACGAGGTCTGAGTTCCCCCGTCGGCGTCGCGCAGCAACCGGCGCATGGTCCTGGCCGCGAGCAGGGCAGCCGACTCGATGTCGTTGAAGACGCCGACCTGGTTCATGGACGCAGCCCCCTGCGCGACCACCATGAACTGCGGCACTACGTCGACCGCGGCGCCGGCGTCGCCGCCGGTCGCCTCCATCGCCCCCAGCAGGACGATGTCGCTCACCGCGCGGGCGGCGTCGCGCAACTCCTCGTCGTGGACGCCCCGCAGTTCGGGGGAGAAGATCAGGTCGTAACCGGCACGACGGGTGGCGGCGAACCTCACGTACGCGGCCGCGGCCGCCGCGAGTGCCTCGACCGGGTCATCTCCCGCCCGGTCGGCGGCGTCCCGCATGGCGGCCCCGAGTTCGCGTGCAGCCCGACCGGCGACCGCGACCACGAAGTCCTGCCGGCTTGGGAAGTGCCGGTACGGGGCGGCCGCGCTGACGCCGGTCCTGCGGGCCGCCTCGGCGACCGACAGCGCCGGCAGCCCGCCCTCTGCGACCAGTGCCGTGCCGGCGTCGATCAGCGCCGTCCGCAGGTCTCCATGGTGGTAGCCCACCCTCCGCACCTCCTCGATCGCCCTCGATGTGAGACCGATCATACATTTCCTCTTGCGCTCTATGTTAGTCCGCTCTTACAATGTAAGAGATCACTAACACGGAGGTACCGGGATGAGCACTGCACCTTGGGGAACGATGAACGACTGGCTGCGCGTCGAGGGCGAGCAGCGCGGCGCATGGCTGGCCCGCCGCGTCCAGGACGTGCGGGCGGCGCAGGTGAGCCGGACGGAGACCCTCGCTCCGGCGATCCCGCTTCGGACACGTCCGAAGGCCCGGGCGGCCGCGCCGCAGCCGCACACGGACGTGGCCTGAGGCCCCACCCGGACAGCCGCGACCGGAACGTCCGCGACCCGCTCCGGAGCTGGAATTCCGGTCCCTGGGGCCGCCCGGGCCCGCCTTGGCGGGAACGACACCCGGGCGGCCCTACGATTGTCCGGGGAGCGAGCGCCTCCCGGCCCGGTGAGGCCGCAGTAACTCGGAGGTCATCGATGGAACCGGTCAGTCGTCGGGCAGCCCTGCTGGGGGCCGTTGGCGTTGCGGGCGCCACCCTCGTGGGGTGCAGCGCTGAGTCCCAGGCCCAGACCCAGCCCCCGGCCGGCTCGCCCACCGCTGCGGGCACCGCCTCCGCCACCCCGACGGCCACGGCATCGGTGGACACCACCCCCCGCTGGCCACTCACGGGCAAGGTGTTGAAGAACCCGGACGACGCCAGGCACATCGCCGTCGCCGTCAAGGTGCCCGACAACAAGAACGAGCACCCGCAGATCGGCATCGACAAGGCGGACATCGTCTACGTGCAGCTGGACGGGTACCCGGCAGCAGTGGGGGCCTCGGGCACCCGGCTCGTCCCGATCTTCCACTCCCAGTTCGCCGACACCGTCAACCCGGTGCGCTCGATCCGTCCGGTGGACATTCCCATGCTGAGCCCGATCAACCCGATCATCGGCAACACCGGCGCCTTCCCGTGGGTGCTCGACTACGCCAAGTACTACGAGAAGTACCTCGTGCCCATGAAGTCGTACATGGCCACCAAGGGCACCGGCTCCTACAGCATCCTGTCCAACCGGGTCCGCACCCTCAACGGAATCACCTACTACGACCGCGCCGTCGCCTGCCACCCGAAGGTCCTGGCCAAGCAGACCAAGAAGTTCGCCGACGGGCCGCAGGTGAACTACTTCCCCTGGGCCGCGAGCGACGCCGAGGTGAGCACCGAGGTCGCCGGCAAGGGTGCGTCGTCGGTCTCCGTCCCGTGGAAGACCGGCAACACCTTTCCCAACACCTACACCTGGAGCGAGAAGGCGGGACGCTACCTGCGCTCCGAGCCCTGGGGAAAGCACATCCTCGCCGACGGAACCCGGGTCTCCTGCGACAACGTCCTGGTGATCAAGGCCAAGCAGGTGTTCGGGAAGATCTACCCTCCCAAGAACCACGTGCGCACCACCGGCCCGATCCACAAGGAGCCGATCCACGAGATCATCGACACCAAGGGGACCTTCTACTACGCGCACGGCGGCAAGTACGTCACGGGCACGTGGACGAAGGGTGCGGTCAACGAGGTGTTCGCGTTCACCCTCGCCGACGGCAGCCCACTGAAGATGGCTCCCGGCCAGACGTTCGTCGAGCTGCCGAACACGAACGCGAAGATCACCATCAAGGGCTGAGCCACAGCGTTGAGGACGTCCCACCGCGCGTGCGGGCAGGGCATCCGGCCGCTCCCGGACGCGCGCGGGGCCGCGTCCGCCTGCGGCGAACGACCGGGGGGAATCGTCGGCACCGCGTGAGACCATCGGCCAATGCGCCCAATGATCCGGATCCTCGGGGTGGCGAGGGACCTGTTGCCCGCCTACGCGCTCATCGTCGCGTGCGGGGTGCTCACCGCTGCGACCGGGCTGGCCGTCCCGTTCATCGTGAAGGCGGCCACCGATGAGGTGGTGGCCGGCATCACCGGCGGTGGCGGTGGCGTGCCGGCGGTGCTGTGGCTGGCCTTCCTGCTGCTGCTGGTCGACCTGGCCAACACCCTCATCACCAACTGGGGCGGCTATCTCGGGGACGTGATGGCGATCCGCCTGCGCGCCACCCTGTCGCGCAACTACTTCGAGAAGCTGCTCCGGCTGCCGCAGCGTTACTTCGACTCCGAACTCACCGGCACGATCATCTCCCGGCTGCAGCGCTCGATCACCGAGACCACCGGGTTCCTGAACATGTTCGCCAACAACTTCCTGCCGATGCTGCTGTCCCTGGTGGCGGCGCTGGTGATCATCGCGTACTACTCCTGGTGGCTGGCCCTCCTGCTGCTGGCGGTCTACCCGCTGTTCACCTGGCTGACCGCGCTCACGTCGCGGCGCTGGCAGAAGCTGGAACGGGCCAAGAACACCGAGTTCGACATCGCCGGCGGCCGGTTCGCCGAGGTGGTCGGGCAGATCCGGGTGGTGAAGAGCTTCGTCGCCGAGCCGCGCGAGCTCGAGCACTTCGCCGGACGCTACGACACCACCATCGAGATCACCGAGGAGCAGTCGCGGTTCTGGCATCGCATGGACGTGGCCCGGCGTGGCGGACTGAACCTGATCTTCTTCGGCATCTACGCGATCATCTTCACCAGCACGATCTCCGGTGCCTTCACGCTGGGCGTGATGGTGCTGCTGATCCAGCTGGTGAACCTGGCCCGCCAGCCCGTGCAGGGCATGAGCTTCCTGGTCGACTCCTCCCAGCGCGCGATCACCGGCTGCCGCGACTACTTCCTGGTGATGGACGAGCAGGTCGAGTCGGCAGCCATCGAGGCCGACGCCCCCCGCCCGACCGAGCCGGTCGCCGCGCACGGCGCACCGATCGTGACCTTCGAGGACGCCCGCTTCGGCTACGGCGAGGGTCCGGACGTGCTGCGCGGGGTCAGCTTCGATGTCCGCCGCGGCGAACGGGTCGCGTTCGTGGGCGAGTCGGGCGTGGGCAAGACGACCCTCGCCAGCCTGCTGCTCGGCCTCTACCCGCTCACCTCGGGTCGCCTCTGCATGGACGGCCGCGACGTCAACGCCATCCCGTTGCCCGAACTCCGGGCGAACGTCGGGGTCGTGTTCCAGGACCCGTCGCTGTTCTCCGGCACCATCAGGGAGAACATCGCCTACGGCCGGCCCGAGGCGTCGGAGGAGGAGATCGTCGAGGCCGCCCGGCGTGCGCACGCCCACGGGTTCATCATCGCCCTGCCCGGCGGCTACGACGCCGAGATCGGCGAGCGGGGAGTCAAGCTGTCGGGCGGCCAGAAGCAGCGCATCGCCGTGGCCCGCGCGCTGCTGAAGGACGCCCCCATCCTCGTGCTGGACGAGGCGACCAGCTCGCTGGACTCCAAGGCCGAGCGGCTCGTGCAGGAGGGCCTGGAGGAGCTGATGTCCGACCGGACCACCCTGATCATCGCGCACCGCCTGAGCACCATCAGTTCGGTCGACCGCATCGTCACCCTGCGTGACGGCCAGATCGACGAGATCGGTACGCCGTCGGAGCTCGCGTCCACCGGCGGCATCTACGCCGAGCTGCTGGCGCTGCAGGGCTCGGCCACGAAGGCCGACCGCAAGCGCCTCCAGCGCTACGAGATCCTCGGCTGATCGAACCCGGGGCTGGCGGCGCGGCGGCGTCCGCTGTGCCATGCTCTACTTCAGGTGTACCGCGGGGGCTTGGCCGAGACGGAGTTGTGAATGATCGACATGCCGGAGCCCGTGGGGCCCCAGCCCAGGAAGCGCATCCTTTTCCTGTTCTCCGACACCGGAGGCGGGCACAGGTCGGCGACCGAGGCGATGATCGAGGCGCTCGAGCTGGAGTTCCCCGGCCGGTTCGACGTGCAGATGGTCGACTTCTTCCGCGACTACTACCCCAGTCCCCTGAAGTACGCGCCCGAGATCTACCCGCCGATCTCGAAGGTCCCGCAGGCCTGGGGGTTCTCCTTCCGGGTGTCGGACGGCAAGGGCCGCACGCGGGCGGTGAACGCGCTCGCCTATCCCTATCTCCGCCGCGCCGCACAGCGGCTGGTCAAGGAGAACCCGAGCGACCTCATCGTCTCGGTGCACCCGCTGGTGAACACAACCCTTATGCGTGCCATGCGGCGCTCGCCGCGTCCGTACCTGACCGTCGTGACGGACCTGGTCTCCACGCACGCCTTCTGGTTCGACCGGCGCGCCGACCTCGTCGTGGTGGCGACCGACGAGGCGAAGGCCAAGGCCATGGAGTACGGCATCCCCGAGGGCAACCTGCGGGTGATCGGGCTCCCCGTCGCCGAACGGTTCACCCACCCCCTGGCCGACCGGGACGAGTGGCGCGACCGCATGGGGTGGCGCCGTGACCTGCCGGTGATCCTGCTCGTCGGGGGCGGCGACGGCATGGGTCCGCTGAAGCGTGTGGCGAAGGCCATCAACGAGGCCAGGCTCCGCGCGACCCTCGTGGTGATCTGCGGCCGCAACGCCGAGCTCAAGGCCGACCTGGAGGCCGTCGATTGGCGGATGCCCGCCCACATCTACGGGTTCACCACCCAGATGCCGCAGTTCATGGCGGCCGCCGACATGCTCGTCACCAAGGCCGGGCCCGGCACCATCAGCGAGGCCTTCATCAGCGGGTTGCCGCTGGTGCTGTACGCCCGGCTCCCCGGTCAGGAGGACGGCAACGTCACCTACGTCGAGGAGCTGAAGGCGGGGGTCTGGGCACCCCGCCCGCGCGAGGTGGTGGACGCGTTGCGCCGATGGGTCGACAGCCCGGAGGCGCGGCTCGCGGCCGCAGAGGCCAGCCGGAGGGCCGCCAAGCCGGATGCCGCCCGCCGGATCGCCCGGCTGATCGCGGACCAGGCCGGAGTGCACGGCTGACGTCCAGCGGCGACCGGCTCTCAGCGGGGTCTCAGCGAACGCTTGAACGCGGTCGCTACCCTCGGAGGTCGGACTGTCGAGCGATTGAGATTTCCTGTAGTGACTGAGGACAAGCAACTCCAGACCACCGAAAAGGACCCGATCAAGGTCAGTTTCTCCGTTCCCCAACTCGCCGGGGGCGCCCTCGCGGCGGCCACCGCGGCCCTCATCGGGTCCCGGCTCGGCGTCGCGGGCACGATCTTCGGAGCAGCCGTGGCGAGCATCGTCGGCGGCGTGGGTGGCACCCTGTACAGCGCGGGGATCGACCGGACGCACCGCAAGGTGACCGAGGCGATCCAGCGCGGCTACGACCGCGTCCGCAACGAGGAGGCCGCCGGACCGGGTGCGGGTCTGTCGGCGGCCGACTCCGTCGACACCCGCGTGCTCGAGGCGGTGGACGCCGACGCCGACATCATGGACACGATCTTCCGGACGCCGGGCGAGAGCACCCGGCTCGCCCCGCGAGCCGCGCCGTCCGCGACTGCCGCGAGCCGGCGGTCCGGGCCGGGCAAGCGCTTCTGGCAGGTCACGGCGCTGAGCGTGGGCGCGATGTTCCTCGTCGCCCTCACCGCGATCACCGTCGTCGAGCTCGGGCTGGGCCGAACCCTCGACGGGAGGAACGGCACGACCGTCGGGCAGGTGGTGCGCCCGGCGGAGACCGCGAGCGCGAAGCCCACCCCGACGCCGACCCCGACCGCCACGACGGCGAGCCCGACGCCCACCGAATCTCCGACGCCGACGGTTGCGCCGACACCGACGCAGACAGCCACGGGTGAGCCCACCGTGACGCCGACGCCGGCGGCGACGACCCCCGCGACGAGCTCGGGCCCGGCGACCGCCGCGGTCACCACGGGCACCACTTCGTAGGTTTCGGGAACGGGCCGTACCGGATCAGCCGAACGAGTTCACCATGAAGGCCGCGGCACGGGTGACGTAGTCGCGGAACTCGGTGGACTCGGGCTCGGCCAGCTCGAGGGAGTCCAAGGCGGCAGTCATGTGGCTGAGCCAGCGGTCCCGCATGTCCGGGGTGACGGCGAACGGCGCGTGCCGGATCCGCAGCCGCGGGTGCCCCCGGGTGTCGGAGTACGTGTGCGGGCCGCCCCAGTACTGCTCGAGGAACAGTCGCAGCCGTTCCGCCGCCGGCCCCAGGTCCTCCTCGGGGTACAGCGCCCGCAGCGGAGGGTCCGACTCCACCCCGCGGTAGAACTCGGCCACCAGGCGGACGAAGGTGTCGTGTCCGCCGACACGGTCGTAGAGCGGGGCATCCGGCTGCATCCGTCCATTCTTGCTTACGCCCGCCGGGCGCAGGCTTAGCCTTGTGCGGTGAAGAAGCCGGGTCTGACCCCCCGCGGCCGGCTGGTCATCGCCGCAGCGACGTTCGCGCTCGCGCTCCTGGCCTCGTGCACCGCCGCGCCCCCCGCCCGCACCGCGGGGCCGGCGGCCGTCCCACAGGTGCCGGTTCGCCCGCAGGCGAGCACCTCCGCGCTGGCGGTGGTGTGGAAGGTGCGGCTGGGGGCGAACGCCGACCTCGGTGGCAGGCCGCTGTTCCCGTCCGACAATCCATGGAACACGGCCATCGACACCGCTGCGGTGGACCCGAACTCGGAGGCCCTGATCGCGTCCATCCCCGGTTTCCTGCACGCCGACTTCGGGGCGAACTGGAACGGCGGCCCGTTCGGCATTCCCTACCTGGTCGTGAAGGGGACGACGAAGCGGGTCACGGTGAGGTTCGACGATGCCGACGAGAGCGACCGGGGCACGTACCCGATTCCGAAGACGGCACCGGTCGAGAAGGGGTCTGACCGGCACGTGCTGGTGCTCGACCGGGACCACTGGAGGCTCTACGAGCTGTTCAACGCCCGGCGCAGGTCCGGCAGCACGTCGTGGAGGGCCGGATCCGGCGCCGTCTTCGACCTAAGGTCGGATGCCCTGCGCCCGGCCGGCTGGACCAGCGCGGACGCGGCCGGCCTCCCCATCCTCGCCGGCCTCGTGCGCTACGACGAGGTCCGCGCCGGGAGAATCACCCACGCCCTGCGCTTCACCGTCGCCCGGACCCGCCGGGCCTATGTGGCCCCGGCGAGGCACTATGCCAGCGACAACACCCGGGCCGACCTCCCGCCGATGGGGATGCGGGTTCGGCTGCGGTCCGACTTCGACCTCTCCGGGTTTCCGCCGCAGGCCCGAGTGGTGCTGCAGGCGATGAAGACCTACGGCATGATCGTCGCCGACAACGGCTCGAACTGGTACGTGTCCGGGGCTCCGGACAGGCGCTGGCACGACGATGACCTCAACACCCTGAAGCGGGTCCCCGGGAACGCGTTCGAGGTCGTTGCCATGGGTGAAATCACCACCGGCTGAGGGTGCCGACCATGGTCGATGCCGTAGTCAACGGCATTTGGAGTTACGGTTCTTCCATGGATTCGGCGTGGCGCGTGGGGGGCGTCCTCGCCGCGGTCTCCGTCCTCGCCGGGCTCCTGCCGGCGGGCCCGGCCGTCCCGCTCGGCTCGCGGCCCGACGTCCCGCAGCACAGCGTCGTCCGTGCGTCGCCGCGGCAGACGGTCCTGC
>JAEVYS010000092.1 GCA_023392635.1 Actinomycetes bacterium
ATGTGCGCGTGGACGGGTGGGTCACCAGCCCCGGCGCCGAGATCGACGTCGTCGGCGAGGGTGTCACGCGCACCGTGGCCGCCGACGACTCGGGTCGCTTCGCCGTCGAGGACGTGCCGCGCGGCCGTGCGCACTTCGTGGTGCGCCGAGAGGGTTACCGGCCGGTGATCACGCCGTCCATCGAGATCTGAGGCCCATGGCGGTAGCGCCCGGGGTGCTCGACAGAGCCCGTGAGCTGCGGCTCGCGGGCTTGGCGCACAACTCGGCCGGCCGCCCGCAGCGCGCCGCCGCGACCCTGAACCGCGCGCTGCGCCTCCTCGCCGAGCCGTCGGCAGGCGCCGGGCGCGACGTCGACGCCGTCCGCCTCGCGTGCCTGCTCACCCTGGCCGTCGCCGAGCTGGCGACGTCCGGTCTCGACGCAGCCACGTCCCGACTGGCCCAGGCACGCGCGGTCGCCGGGGACGACGCGGAGTTCCTGGCCCGGTACCGCGCCCAGCGCGGGATCGTCAGCGCACGCACCGGCCAGTTCACGGCAGCTCTCGCCGACCTCGACGCCGTGCTCGCCGTGCCCGAGGAGTTCACGCCGGCCGAGCAGGCAGCCCTGCTCACCACCCGCGGGATGGTGCACTTCGAGGTGGGGAGGGCTGACCGCGCGGAGCGCGACTTCTCGGCGGCGGCCCTCCTCGCCGGTCGTGCCGGCGACCACCGGCTGGAGTACATGGCCACCCACAACCGTGGCTACGCCCGCTACCTCACCGGGGACCTGCCCGGTGCGCTCGCCGTGATGGCCGAGGCCGAGCGGAACCCGGCGGACGTGTCCCGCGCGACCCCGCTGTACGACCTGGCCCGGGTGCTGCAGGAGGTCGGCCTGCTGGACGACTCCCTCGATACCCTCGACCGCGCCGAGACCGCCTGCCGTCCCCGGCAGGACCGGATGCTGCTGGCCGAGATCCACCTCGAGCGGGCCCGGATCCTCCGGCTCACCGGTGACTTCGCGGACGCGACAGCGGCCGCCCGGGCCGCGCGGCTCCGGTTCGAACGTATCGGCGCGAAGGGGCCGGCTGCGCAGGCGGCCCTGGTCGTGCTCGACTGCGACCTCAGCCGGCACCGTGGTCTCGACCGGGTGCTCAGCGGGGCGCTCGCGAGCGAGAAGGTGGCGATCGGCGTCGGGGACGGGGAGCTACGGGCGCGCAGCATCTGCGTCGCGGCAGAAGCGGCCGCGCGCCTGGGCCGGACGGAAGTGGCGGCGGCGGCCCTGCGGCGCTACCCCCGGGACTCCTTCGGGCTGGTGGTGGAGTTACGGCACGTGTACGCGGCGGCACTGACCGACGTGGCACGGCGCCGCTCGCCGCGTCGCCGGCTGGCGGCCGCGGCGTCGGCCCTGGCAGCGAGCCAGGCGACGAGCGCGTCCCTCGACTCACGGGCGGCGCGAAAGGTGCTGGGCCTGCGGCTCGCCGAACTCGACACCGACCTCGCGGTGCGGCGCGGACCCACCGACGTGCTGGCCACGCTCGAACGGTGGAGCAGCCACTCGCTGCCGGTGATCCGCCCGCCCGCCGATCCGAGGCAGGCCGAACTCACCCAGCGGCTCCGCGGGCTGTCGCGGGCGGTCCGCGACGACCCGGCCGGGCCGTCGGCCGGGTCCCGCCGCACAGAGATCGAGCGGCTCGAGCGTGAGCTCCTGGAGCTGGGGCTGAGACAACGCCAGGCGAGCGCGGCCGCCCGCCCGCTGCCGTCGCTCGACCACGCCCTCGCCCACCTGACCGCAGCGGGGCGCGACCTGCTGCGCCTGTTCGCCCACGACAACGCCCTGTGGGGGGTGGGGGTGGTCGGCGGACGTCGTCTTCTCCAGCGGCTGTCCGACCTCGACCGCTGCCTCGAGGTGGGCCGCCGGCTGCAGGCCGACCTGCGGGCGCTCGCCCACCGCCCGTCCGGTGCCCTCGGCGAGGCGATCGCCGCGTCGCACGCGGCGTCGCTGCGCTGGCTGGACGACACGATCGTGCGCCCGTGGCGGTTGCGCTCGGCCGGGCTGGTGGTGATCGGCACCCATGCCGTCTCCTCCGTCCCGTGGGGGCAGCTGCCCTCCTTGGCCGGCGTCCCCGTGACCGTGGCCAGGTCGGTGGCGGAGTGGGCGGGTCGTGGCCGTGCGGTGGCCGCGCCCGATGTCCGGGTGCTCACCGGCCCCGGACTGCGCTTCGCCGACGCCGAGGCCCGCGACGTGGCGGGGACCTGGCCCGGCGCCGGGCTGGCGCAGCAGGCTACGGCCGCCGACCTGGTCG
The DNA here is from genome assembly GCA_023392635.1 of Actinomycetes bacterium. Classification (GTDB taxonomy): domain Bacteria; phylum Actinomycetota; class Actinomycetes; order Propionibacteriales; family Propionibacteriaceae; genus Propionicimonas. Next base: position 2,280 of record JAEVYS010000092.1, read on the forward strand.
ACGCACTCGCGGGAGCCGACGTCGTGCACGTCGCCGCGCATGGCCAGCACCGCCCCGCCAGCCCCCTGTTCTCGTCGCTGCGCATGGCGGACGGTGACGTGTTCGCCCACGAGCTGCCCGCCGGCGGCGTCCGCGCCGGCCAAGTGGTGCTGTCGGCGTGCGACGTGGGCACCGCGGTGGTTCGTCCCGGCGACGAGCCCCTCGGGCTCGCCCACATGCTGCTCGCGCTCGGCGTGGGGGCGGTGGTCGCTGCCGTGGCGCCGGTCGCCGACGACATCACCGCGGCAGTGATGTCCGGCTACCACGCCGGTCTGGCATCCGGCCTGCCCTGCGACGAGGCCCTCGCACTCGCCGGCCCCGGTTCCCCGTTCGTGATCCTCGGTTCGAGCTGGCGCGTCGGCTGACTCCCTTCGGATCGGGCGCCCGGCCTACCCGCTGGCACCCCGCCGGTAATACTCTGTACTACATGAACGCACCACAACGACGCAGCCTCGTGTACTCCGTGCGGCTGAGTCCACAGGAGAGCAACGCCATCCAGAAGATCGCCGACGCCCGGCACCTCCCGGCGTCCACGCTGGTCCGGGCCTGGATCCTCGACCGTCTGGAGCAGGAGCAGAAGGCCTGATGCCGGACTTCAGCGCCAAGCCCACGCTGCGCGGCGAGCTCGTGACGCTGAGGCCGGTCACCGGAGCGGACGCGGCGACCCTGCAGCGGCTCATGGGCGATCCCGAGGTCAGCCGCCTGACCGGATCGGTGCACTCCAGCGCCCAGACGGCCGGCCGGGAGTACCCGCTCGACCAGCTCGTCGAGGTGTACACCCGGTGGGCGTCCGCGACCGACCGCATCGTCTGGGTCATCCAGGAGAACGCGACCGGGCGGATCGTCGGGGAGTCGGTCCTCAACGACCTCGACGAACCCGACCTCAGTTGCGGATTCCGGATCTGGATCGCCGGCGCGACCGGACGCGGCCTGGGCACGGAGGCCGTCCGGCTGAGCGTCGCCCACGCGTTCGCCGAGGGCCTGCACCGGGTGGAACTCGAGGTGTACGACTTCAACCCACGCGCCCGGCGGGTCTATGAGAAGGTCGGATTCCAGCTGGAGGGCACCCGCCGGCAGGCGCTGCGCTTCGACGACGGCTGGGTGGACTGCCACGTCATGGGACTGTTGGCCCCGGAATGGCGCGGTTGAGGCGTCGCCTCGGCGTCGTGTGCAAGGCTGCGGTCAGCGAAGGGGATGCGAATGCGCTTGTTGTTCATCGGGGCCGGTGCCATCGGCACCTACGTCGGTGGCTCCCTGGCAGCGGCGGGACACCAGGTCACCTACAGCGAGCAGCCGGAGGCCGCCGCGATCATCGCCGACCAGGGGCTGCGACTCACCCGCAACGACCGCACCGCTGCTGTCCGTGACTTCGCCATCTTCGGCTCCGCAGCCGAAGCGCTCGCTGCGGGTCCCCATGACGTCTGCGTGTTCGCGCTCAAGTCGTTCGACACCGCGTCAGCCCTCGACGGGCTGCTGGCGACCGGGCTGGACGTCCCGCCCGTGCTCTCCCTGCAGAACGGTGTGGACAACGAGCCGCTCATCGAGGCGCGCCTCGGGCCGGGCCGGGTGATCACCGGGACGGTGACCACCGCCGTCGGCAAGCCGGGCATCGGCCAGGTGATCGAGGAGAAGCGCCGAGGTATCGGCATCGCCCTCGACCACCCGCTCGGCAAGCGTCTGGTCGAGGCGCTCAACGATGCCGACCTCAACGGCGTCGGGTACACCCGGGCCGGCTCGATGAAGTGGTCGAAGTTGCTGACCAACCTCACCGGCAACGCGACGTCTGCCATCCTGGACGAGCCGGTCTCTGCCCTGTTCGCCGACGACCGCCTCTACGAGGTCGAGCTGGCGGTGCTGCGCGAGTGCCTCGCGGTGATGGCTGCGCTGGGACACAGGCCGGTCGACCTGCCGGGGACCCCCGTCCGCGCCCTCGCCCTCGCGGCGACGAGGTTGCCGCGCTTCATCGCGCAGCCGGGGCTCACCCGGTTTCTCGGCGGGGGGCGCGGTGACAAGATGCCCTCGTTCCACATCGACCTGCACTCGGGGCGCGGCCAGACCGAGGTGCGCTACCTCAACGGCGCCGTCGTGCGCTACGGCGAGCAGCAGGGCGTCCCGACACCGGTCAACAAGGTGCTGACCGAGACCCTCGAGGCCCTCAGCGCGCGCACCCGGAGCCTGGACACCTACCGTCACAACCCCGAGGCCCTGCTCGCACTGCTGTGACCCGGTGGACAGATCGCGGGTGACACCCGGAAGGGCGGTCGGTCAGCTGCGGGCCAGGCGGACGGGGATGCGGCGGGAGCCGAAGTCGCCGGGGGCGTCGGCGAAGTGGCCGGGGAGGCCATGGCCGCAGGCGGGGCAGCGCGCGTCGGGGGTGAGGGCGTAGTCGAGGATGCGGTACCCGTCCCGCCGGATCAGGGCGAGTCCACAGCCGGGGCACGTCGTGGCCTCACCCTCCAGGTCGCGCACGTTGCCGACGTAGACGAAGTGGAGTCCTGCCGCCAGGGCGATACGACGGGCGCGCCGGAGGGTCGCCGGCGGGGTGGGCGGCACGTCCTGCAGGTGGTGGGACGGGTGGAAGGCGGAGAAGTGCAGCGGTACGTCCGGCCCCAGTTCGGCCAGGATCCACTCCGAGAGCCGTACCAGTTCCGCTTCGGAGTCGTTGTGCCCGGGAATCAACAGCGTGGTGAGCTCCACCCACACGGGCGTCTCGTGCACCAGGTAGGTGATCGTGTCCAGCACCGGCTGCAGGTGCGAGCGCGTCATCGAGGCGTAGAAGTCGTCGGTGAACGCCTTCAGGTCGACGTTGGCCGCGTCGATGTGGGCGAACAACTCACGGCGCGGAGCGTCGTGCACGTAGCCGGCGGTCACAGCGACGGTCTTCAGGCCCGCCTCGTGGCAGGCGTCCGCCACGTCGATCGCATACTCGGCGAAGATCACCGGGTCGTTGTAGGTGAACGCCACACTGTGGCAGTCGAGGTCGCGCGCAGCCCGAGCGATCGCCGCGGGCGTGGCGGCGTCCTGCAAGTGCTCGGGATCCCGGGACGTGCTGATGTCCCAGTTCTGGCAGAAGCGGCAGGCCAGGTTGCAGCCGACGGTGCCGAAGGAGAGCACGCTCGTGCCCGGGTAGAAGTGGCCCAGCGGCTTCTTCTCGATCGGATCGACGCAGAAGCCGGACGCCAGACCGTACGTGGTGAGCACCACCTGCTCCTCCACCCGACGGCGCACGAAGCAGGCGCCGCGTTGTCCGTCCCGCAGCTTGCACGCCTGCGGGCACAGGTCACACTGGAGCCGCCCGTCGTCGAGCCGGTGCCACCAGCGGGCCGGATAGGCGTCGGGCGCCGCCGTCACGGCGTCCCCTTCGCGCCGGACGGGCGATCCTCGCGCCAGGCGGTCACCGTGAACCGGCGCACTGACAGCCCCGGCTCCCAGAACGTGACCGGCAGCCGCGCCTTGTGCAGTAGGTGCTCGAGGAACTCCTCGGGCTCAGGCAGCTGCTGCCACACCTGGGGCAGGAACGCTGCGTGGTGGCCGTGCCAGCGGAGTACCACGCCGTCCGAGCCGGGACGCAGCTGCTCGAGCAGGTCCTCCCGCGAGGTGAAGCGCAGCGACTCGGTGGCCGAGAGCAGCGACACCTCGAGGCACACCAGCGGTACCTCGGTGGCTGGCAGGGGCGGGAACCTCGGATCGTGGAAGGCCGCGGCACAGGCGTTGCGCCGGACGTCGTCGCGCAGGCTCCGGTGCGGCTCGACCGAGCCGACGCAGCCACGCAGCGCTCCGTCGCGAGTGAGGGTGACGAAGGCCGCGCCCGGTTCGGCGAGCCACGCCGGGTCGTTGCGGGTGGACGGCTCGGGCGCGCCGCGGCTGGTGATCGCCTGCCGTGCCAGGCCGAGCAGGATCGATCCTGCCCTCGGGTCGGTCCGCGCGGTGAGCGGGGGCGATGGTGCCGCTTCGGGCTTCAGGGTCCGGTTACTCAGCCTGGTGCTCATCGGATGCCACCTCGATCTCCTCGGTGAAGCTGATTGCTGCATACCCGACGACGGCCGCGCGGTCACCGGCGGTGTCCCCGGACGTCCGGTGGTCGATGACATGGGGCCGCAGCCGTCGCTCACGCGCCACCCGCAGCAGCCCGTCGATCCCGCGGGCCCCGCAGGCGCTGGGGCGGGGCAAGGGCTCGGCCAGTGCGAGGATGCGGCGCAGCGTGTCGGCGTCCATCGCCTGTGCCTGCGCGTAGGGCAGGTAGTGGCACAGGTCGGAGCTGATCAGGACGAGCGTCTCGGGGCCGCCCCAGCACGCTCGGACGACCTCGGCGACCTCCTCGGTGCCGGCGTCCCCGACGAGGACCGGCAGCAGCTCGAACTCGTCCAGCACCCATTGCAGGAACGGCAGCTGCACCTCCAGGGAGTGCTCGGGCCCGTGCGGCGCTTCCAGCACCCGCGCGCGGTGGGCAGCCGTGAGCGCGTCCCGCAGGTTCCCGTCCAGCGCAACCTCACCCAGCGGGGTGGCGAAGGTGTCCGCGCCGGACAGGGCGAGCCCGTGGAAGGCGATGTAGTGGGCCGGCCCGATCAGCACGACGCGCCGGATGCGGTCACGCACGGGTTCGAGCAGGGCGTACCCGCGGGCCGCGGTGGGCCCGGAGTAGCTGAAGCCTGCGTGCGGGACGATCATCGCCTTGAGTGGCCCGCCCGGCGCGACGCCGGCGGGACGGGCCGCCTCGAGCAGCGTGTCGAGCTCACGCGAAAGGACGCTGGCACGCTCCGGGTAGAAGCGCCCGGCCACTGCTGGCTGACGAACGGTCGGCATCGACATCGCCCCCAGTGCCGAGGCTACTCCGCTGTGGAGCCGCCCGGAGCAAGCAGCGACGAGTTGGGGACGCCCGACGCCCGACCGGGAAAGTGACGCCGGGCCGGGAGCGCCTCTCGGCGCGTGGCCGCTCGAAGCGGCGAATGTTGGAGCCCGGGGCTACCGCGGCCCGACGTCGCTGGAAAGGATAGGCGGACGGTTCCGGGGAGCCAAGTCCCGAGCGCAACGGATCCCGGCTACTCCAGCTCGTCAGCGCGCCACAGCCGGGCGCTGGCGGCGAGGTCGGTGGCCATGGTCTGGAGGCGTCCGGCCTGCAGGACGGCACGCGTGCCCTCAGTGATGTCGGCCCGTCCGGAGCTGACCACGTGGCAGAAGGCGGACGCTCGCTCCAGCGCGACCGCGAGGTCGCCGTCGAACACCCCGCGCAGGATCTCGTCGGCCACCCGACGGACTTCCTGGGGGCCCGGTGGTTCGGCGCCGGCGACGGCATGGTTGGGTTCGGTGAACCGGATCCCGGCCGCGTACTCGCGCGCCGCCCCGTCCGGGTCCACGGCCACCCACTCCCGCAGCAGGTAGAGCCGCCAGAGTGCGCCGGGCAGCGAGCGGGCGGGACGCGATGCCCACAGGTCGGCGAGGGTGTCGAGGCCGACCTCGTCGACCAGCGCGACCAGCCGGGCGGTGACGGCCGGGTCGGCGGCAGCGCGTCCGGTGTGCACGAGCACGGCAGCCGTCTCGTGCGCGGCGTGGAGTTCGGCGATCGGGTCGATGGCCTCGCCCAGCGCCTCCAGCGCCGCGGGATCACGGAAGCTGGGCCGGCGGGGCTTTCGGGGCTCATTCATCCCGACAAGGGTAGTTGCTGCGTCCAGAGGCACAGACGCCCCCGATGATCACAGCCGCCGCCGGAATTCCGGGGGCGTCTGTGACGTTCGGGGGCGTCTGGGCCCGGGGGGAATCAGGCGGCCAGGACGTCGGCGACGGGAGTGTGATCGTGGCCCCACGCCTCCGCCACCGGAGCGCTCGTGAGCGTGCCGGCGACCGTCGACAGCCCGCGCGCCAGCGCCCGGTTCGAGGCGAGCGCCGCGCGCCAGCCCAGGTCGGCCAGCGTGGTGACGTAGGGCAGGGTCGCGTTCGTGAGGGCGTAGGTGGAGGTCACGGGGACAGCTCCGGGCATGTTCGCGACTGCGTAGAACACGGCGTCGTGCACCCGGTAGGTCGGGTCGGCGTGCGTCGTGGGGTGGGTGTCGGCGAAACAGCCGCCCTGGTCGACGGCGATGTCGACGAACACCGCACCGGGCTTCGCGCAGGCCACCATCTCGTTGGTCACCAGCCTGGGCGCCCTGGCCCCCGGGACGAGCACCGACCCGATCACCAGGTCCGCGTCGCGGATGGCGGCCTCGATGGCGTACGCGGTGGACATCCGGGTCCTGACCTGGCCGGAGAACTCGGAGTCCAGCTGCACGAGCCGGTCGGTGGAGATGTCGAGGATGGTCACGTCCGCCCGCAGGCCGTGGGCGATCTGTGCGGCGTTCAGGCCGGCCACGCCACCGCCGATAACGACGACCTTGCCGGGGACGACGCCGGGCACGCCGGGCAGCAGGACGCCGTCGCCGCCCGCGTGCGCGAGGAGCGCGCCGGCGCCGGCCAGCACGGAGAGCCGTCCGGCCACCTCGCTCATCGGGCGCAGCAGGGGCAGGCCCCCGGCGTCGGTCTGGACGGTCTCGTAGGCGATCGCCGTCGTGCCGGACGCGAGCAGCGCCTCGGTCTGGGGACGGTCGGCCGCGAGGTGGAGGTAGGTGAACAGCACCTGGTCGGCGCGGAGCAGGGGGTACTCGGCGGCGACCGGCTCCTTGACCTTCAACAGCAGCTCGGCTGCGCCCCACACCTCGGCGGCGGAGTCGAGGATCGTGGCGCCGGCGAGCCGGTACGCGTCGTCGGTGATCGCCGAGCCCAGCCCGGCGCCGGACTGCACCAGCACGTCGTGCCCGCGGCGGAACAGGTGGTCGACCCCGGCAGGGGTGATCGCGACCCGGTTCTCCTGGCTCTTGATCTCGGTGGGAACGCCGATCCTCATCGCTGGTGCGCCTCTCGCTCGTCCGGCGGGGTGCCGGGGACAGCGACGAGTGTGGAGGGACGGCCGCTACCGCCGCTCCCCGCCGCAACAAGATCGAAAGAATCCTCGATTAGCCTGCAACCTGTGACCGCCAGGAGTGTTACGGGCCGGGCCGACCGGCCGAAGAATCCGCGAGCACTCGATGCCATCGACCGGCGGCTGCTCGGGCTGCTGATGCGCAACGGACGGCTGGCGAACAGCCGCCTCGCCCAGGCGGCGAACGTGGCCGAGTCCACGGCCCACGCCCGCGTGAACGCGATGGTCGAGGCCGGGGTCATCCGGGGGTTCCGGGCCGAGGTGGACCTGGCCGCCGTGGGGTGCCCGATCCAGGCGATGATCCTGGTCCGCCTGCAGGACAGCGCCCGTCCCCGCCTGCGCGAGGAGGCGCACCGGCTGGCCGGCTGCCGCGGGGTCCTCGAAGTGTTCTTCCTGGCCGGGCAGTACGACCTCGCGGTCCGCGTCGCGGCGTCCCAGACCTCGGAGTTGCGCGACTTCGTCGTCAACGAGCTCAGCCGGCATCCCGAGACCGCCGGCACCGAGACCTGCCTCATCCTCGAGGACATCCACGGCGACCATCCCCCGCTCGGCGAGTGACGCGGTTCAGCCCCGGCGGACCAGCCCCGTCTCGTAGGCGAACAGCACCAGGCCGACCCGGTCGCGGATCTGCAGCTTGGCGAGCAGCCGGGTGATGTGGGTCTTCACCGTGCCCTCCGCCATGTACAGGCGCTGGGCGATCTCGGCGTTCGTGGCGCCGGCCGCGATCTCGACCAGCACCTCCTGCTCACGATCGGTGAGCACCTCCAGCCGCTGGTCGGTGCCCTCAGGACTCGCCGGCAGCGTCGGCACGACGTGGTCGAGCAGCCGGCGGGTCGCCGAGGGTGCCATCACCGCCTCGCCGGCCGCAACCGTCCGGATCGCGTTCAGCAGGTCGCCGGGACGGGCGTCCTTCAGCATGAAGCCGCTGGCGCCGGCCTTGAGGGCGCTGAACACGTACTCGTCGAGGTCGAAGGTGGTGAGGACGAGCACCTTGGTCGGCACGCCGGACGCGACGATCCTGCGGGTGGCCTCGACGCCGTCCATCACCGGCATCCGGATATCCATCAGCACCACGTCGCTGGCCGTGGCGAGCACCCCCGTGACGGTGTGCGCACCGTCGGCGGCCTCGCCCACCACCTGGAGGTCCTCCTCGGCCTCGATGAGCATGCGGAAGCCGCTGCGCACCAGCTCCTGGTCGTCGGCCAGGAACACCCTGATCACGCTCAACCCTCCTCCTCCACCGGCAGTTGCGGCCGGATCGGCAGCACGGCCGTCACCTGGAACCCGCCGCTCGGTCGCGCCCGCGTGAGCAGGCGGCCGCCCATGGCGGTGACCCGCTCGTGCATCCCCCTCAGCCCGTGCCCGGGGTTCTGGGGGACGGCGGACGCGGTCGCCACACCATTGTCCAGCACGTCGATCGCGATCTCCCGCATCCCGTAGGTGATCGTCACCATCGCCGTCGCCTGCGGTCCGGCGTGCTTCAGGAAGTTCGTCAGTGCCTCCTGGACGACCCGGTAGACGGTCAGCTCCAGGGCCTGCGGAACCCGTGGCGGCTGCCCGTGCACCGCCAGCCTGGCCCGGTCGCTGGTGCGGGCCACAAGGTCGGGAATGTCGGTGAACCGTGGCGTCGGGGTGAACTCGGCGGTCAGCCCCGGCTCGGGGGCGTCACGCAGGACGCCGAGGATCCGCCGTACCTCGCTGAGCGCCTCACGGCCGGTCTCCGCGATGGTCGTCAGCGCCTGGGTCGCTGCTTCCGGCTTCTTCGCGGCCAGCGCCTTGCCGCCTTCGGCCTGGACGATCATCACCGACAGCGAGTGCGCGACGATGTCGTGCAGTTCGCGGGCGATCTGGGTGCGCGCCCGCGACTCGGCCAGCCGGGTGTCCTGCTCGCGCTCGAGCAGAGCCGTCCGGTAGCGCTCCTCTGCGGCGACCACCCGGTCCTGGTGCGCCTCGCTCGACTCCCGGACGCGCCGTCCGATCGCGTACGGGGTGACCACGAGCCCCATGCAGACGAACCAGGCGAGTGCCAGCCAGATCAGCTGGCGAAGGCTGGGGTTGCCGAAGTCGTCGAGGATCCACCGGATCGGGCCGAGCACCGAACTGACCGACCCGATCACCAGCACGATGCGGGCCGCCTGGCCGGGCACCCAGCGGGCCACCGAGTAGGCGACCACGGGCACCGCGACCAGCGTGGCCATCGGGTCGCGGGTGAAGACCAGCTGGAGCAGCCCGGCCAGCGTCACCCCGGCCAGGGCCAGCAGCGGCGAGTGGCGCCGAAGCACGAGGGAGCCGATCATCAGCACTGCGCTCACCAACGGCATCCACTGCCCGGCGCTGGGCGTCGGCGCGAAGCCCCGCACGCCGTAGGGCGAGACGGTCAGCAGCCCCAGACCCAGCGCCAGCGCGGCGTCCAGCGCCCAGTCCTGGCGGCGTGCGCCGGGCGGGAAGAGCAGGTCTCGATGCATCGGTGCCAAGCGTACGGCCCCACTACCATGGCAGGAGTCGTTGGGAGGGGTGCCCATGTCGTCACGCCCGGCCGTGCTCGTGGTCGGCCTCGTCGTGCTGCTGTGCGGCTGCACTCCCGGGACGGCGACCCCGGCCGCGACGGCGCTCCCCACCGACATCGTGACCAGTGCATCGCCATCGCCGACGCCGACCCCGACGCCCTCACCGGTCGCCGTGCTGAACGTGGGCGACTGCACCGGTGACGTCGACCTGTCCGGCGCGTCGATGACCAGCGTCCCGACCGTGCCGTGCACCGAACCCCACTACTACGAGGTGCACGCGTCGGTGCCGGTGGCCGGCGACCTGTATCCGGGCATCGAGGCCCTGTCCGCCCAGGCCAAGACCACGTGCTCGGCGAGCTTCGTCAGCTACGTCGGGGTCGAGTCGAAGTACAGCCGGTACTCCTCGGCCTACCTGGCGCCGGACGAGGCCTCCTGGGCGACACCGGCGAACCGTGTGATCACCTGCCTGGTCGGCTCTCCGGGCGGCGACCTCGTCGGCTCCGCCAGGGGCGACACCCTCATCTTCCCCTCGAAGGGGCAGTGCACCGGCCCGCAGGACGTCGCAGCCCAGGCCGTCAAGGTGATCGACTGCGCGTCCGAGCACTACTACGAGGTGTTCGCGACGAAGGAGGTGCCCGGCAAGACCGCTCCGACCGATGCCGAGCAGCAGAAACTCTTCGCCTCCACCTGCCAGGCGGGCTTCAAGACCTTCGTCGGCATCGACGTCGGCAAGTCGAAGTACGAGGTGACCTACTTCCTTGCGGCGGCCGACGTCTGGAGCAAGGTGGCCGACCACCGCATCGTGTGCAGCGCCGGCTCCCCGAAGGGCGGCATCACCGGCTCGCTGAAGGGCGTCAAGAAGTAGCGGACGCGGCGTCCGCGGCGGCCTCGAGGTCGGCGATGACGATGCGCCGCTGGCCGAGCATGCACTGGGTGGCCGCGTGGGCCCTTCGGGGATCGGGATCGGCCATCAGCTCGTTCAGCCGTTGCGGGACGATCTGCCACGACAGTCCCCACGGGTCCTTGAGCCAGCCACACTGCGACTCCTCGCCGCCCTCGGCGAGCAGCCCGTCCCAGTAACGGTCGACCTCGGCCTGGTCGGCGCAGGTGACGCTGAGCGACATCGACTCGTTGAAGGCGAACGGCGTGCGCTGGCAGATCGCGCGGAACTCCGTCCCGTTCATCCGCCACTCGGCCAGCCAGACCTCGTCCTCCATCTCGCCCATGCGCTCCAACGAGTGCACCTGCGAGTCGGGGAACAGGGTGGTGTAGCGGTCGAGAGCACCCTTGAGGTCGCTCTGGAACCACAGGCAGGTGGTGATGCTCATTCCACGGCCCCGTTCTCGAGCAGGCTGTCGAGCTTGGCATAGCCCTCGTTGATGCCGGTCTCCATGCCGCTCTCGAGCCACTGGTCGCGCCCCTCGAAGCTGTCGACGAGCGAGGTCGCGACCAGGCGCGTCCGGCCGTCGCCGAGGTCGGTCAACGTCAGGGTCTCCAGTGAGACGCCCTCGGGCCAGCCGTCGAAGGTGAAGGTCTGGACGATGCGCAGCGGCGACACCTCGTGGAAGCACCCGTGGAACGAGAACTCCTCACCGTCGCGCAGGTTGGAGAACGCCCAGCTGCCGCCGGAGCGGGCGTCCCAGTGGTCGATGCGGGTGGTGACGCTGTCGGGCCCGCACCAGCGGGCGTACAGGTCGGGGTCCATGTGCGCCCGGAACAGCTGCGCGGGGGTTGCGGCGAAGTCGCGGGTGATGCGAATCAGCGGCACTTTCGGATCGGCTTCGATGGCGGCCGAGTGGTAGGCGACGGTCATGACGTGCTCCCTAGCGGTCGGGTGTTGCGCGGTGGACGGGCGAACCCGGCGGTCGGCGGATAGGCCTCGTCGGCCGCCAGTTCGTTGAGCACCGCGTCGAGGCGCTGGTAGCGCTCCTCAGCGCGGCGGCGGTGCAGCTCCAGCCAGTCGGTGACGGGCGCGAGGACCTCGGCCTCCAGGTGGACCGGGCGCCGCTGGGCGTCCCTGCCCTTGGTGACGAGCCCCGCCCGCTCGAGCACCGCCAGGTGCTTCGAGACCGCCTGCAGGCTCATCGGGTAAGGCGCGGCCAACTCCGCGAGGGTGGCATCGCCCGCCGTGAGCCGGGCCACCAGGTCCCTCCGGGTGGGGTCGGCCAGTGCCGCGAAGGTGCGGGAGAGCTGGTCCATGCCGTCCGTCCTCATCAACTGATTGGTTGACAAGGACGCTATCCCGCGCCTCCGCTTCAGTCAACCATCTGGTTGATTATGCGTATCCGGCCGCTCAGCCGCCGCCGAGGAGGTCGGCGAAGTCCGTGACCTCGAGGTCACCCTCGCCCTTCCCGGGTGCCGAAGCCTTCACCAGCCGCGCGAAGGCCTCGCCGGCGCGGGAGATCCGCCGGTCGAGCTTGCCCCCCGCGGTTCCCCAGTCCTTGGTGGCGGCGAACACCGGGTGGGGGGCGACCAGCGCCTTCAGGTAGAAGAACAGCGGCAGCATGGCGTGTTCGATGACCAGCGAGTGCCTGGCGGTGCCTCCGGTGGCTCCGAGCAGGACGGGGCGGTCCTTCATCGCGTTCTCGTCGAGGGCGTCGAAGAAGAGCTTGAACAAGCCGGAGTAGGAGCCGTTGAACACGGGCGTCACCGCGATCACGCCGTCCGCGGCGCAGACCGCGTCGAAAGCCTCCCGCAGCCGGGCATTGGGCAGGCGGGTGGCCAGGTGGTTGGCGAGGTCGACCGCGAGCGTCCGCAGCTCGATGTGGGTGACCTGGGCGCGATCACCGCGCTCCGCGAGGGCGGCGACGGTGGCATCGCCGAGCCGTTCGCCGAGCATGCGGCTCGACGACGGGATGCTCGTGCCCGCCGTGATCACCACGATGCTGGTCATCAGGCGTCCACCTCCGTGGCGATCCCGGCGTTCGCGGGGAGGACCTCAGGGGAGGCCACCGGCGAGCGTCCGGTGACCTCGTCGAGGACCTTCCGGGACGGCCGGCGCTCGGGCTCCGGGCCCGCCAGGGCTCGTTCCGCGTCGCGGGCGGCGACGAGGGAGGCATGGGTCGGTGCGTCGGGGATGTGCGCGGGACGGCCCTCGGCGAAGCCCTTGCGCAGGTCCGGAAGGATCTCGCCGAGCAGGTCGAGTTGTTCGAGCACCGTCTTCAGCGGCAGCCCGGCATGGTCGACCAGGAAGAGCTGGCGCTGGTAGTGCCCCACCTCCTGGGTGAACGACAGGGTCCGCTCGAGCACCTGCTGCGGGGAGCCGACGGTGAGCGGCGTCTCGGCCATGAACTCCTCGAGCGTGGGCCCGTAGCCGTAGACCGGTGCGACGTCGAAGTAAGGACGGAACTCGTTGATCGCGTCCTGGCTGTTCCTCCGCATGAAGAACTGGCCACCGAGGCCGACGATGGCGGTGTCCGCCGGGCCGTGGCCGTGGTGCTCGAAGCGACGGCGGTAGAGGTTCACCATGCGCTTGGTGTGCGACATGTTCCAGAAGATGTTGTTGTGGAAGAAGCCGTCGCCGTAGTAGGCGGCCTGCTCGGCGATCTCCGGGCTGCGGATCGAGCCGTGCCAGACGAACGGCGGCACGTCGTCGAGCGGGCGCGGGGCCAGCGTGAAGCCCTGCAACGGCGTCCGGAACGTGCCCTCCCAGTTCACGACGTCCTCGCGCCACAGCCTGCGCAGCAGCGCGTAGTTCTCGATCGCCAGGGAGATGCCGTCGCGGATGTCACGTCCGAACCAGGGGTAGACCGGGCCGGTGTTGCCGCGCCCCATCATCAGGTCGACCCGGCCGTCGGACAGGTGTTGCAGCACCGCGTAGTCCTCGGCGATCTTCACCGGGTCGTTGGTGGTGATCAGCGTGGTCGCGGTCGACAGCAGCAGGGTCGAGGTCTGCGCGGCGATGAAGCCGAGCAAGGTGGTCGGCGAGGACGGGTGGAACGGCGGGTTGTGGTGCTCGCCGGTCGCGAACACGTCCAGCCCGATCTCCTCTGCCTTCCTGGCGATCGTCACTGCGGCGAGGATCCGCTCGTGCTCCGACGGCGTCCGTCCGGTGGTCGGGTCTGGCGTGATGTCGCCGACGCTGAAGATGCCGAGCTGCATGTGGGTTCACTCCAAAATGGTTGGACTTTCAACTACCTTAGCAACGTTCGTGCCTGTGAGCGTATTCCCCCGGGCCACACGGGCCCGTCCGCAACAATGGAGCCATGACTCCGCTCGCCATCGAATGGATCTGGCCGGACACCCCGATCGCCATCGGCGTCATCCTGGCGATCGCGCTGGTCGCGCGCTGGCTGATCGTGCGGGCGATCCGGTTCGCCACCCAGACGGCGATCAAGCGGGCCGAGCAGCAACGCAAGCACCCGGAGAGCCGGGCGCAGCGCATCCTCGCCATGGCCACCGGCGCGGACAACGAGCGCTACGAGCAGCGGATCTCGACCGTGGCGTCCCTGTTGACGAACCTCACCTCGATCGTCGTCGGCGCGGTCCTCGTGCTCACCGCCATGGCGCTGCTGAACATCCCGTTGGCACCCCTGCTCGCCTCGGCGGGCGTCGGCGGCATCGCCCTCGCCTTCGGCGCCCAGAGCCTGGTGAAGGACTTCCTCTCGGGCGTCTTCATGATCATGGAGGACCAGTACGGCGTCGGCGACCTGATCGACACCGGCGAGGTGAAGGGCACGGTCGAGAACGTGGGCCTGCGCGTCACCAGGGTCAGGGACGCCACGGGCACCGTCTGGTACGTGCGCAACGGAGAGATCCTCAAGGTCGGCAACCAGAGCCAGGGCTGGTCCACCGCGATCATCGACGTGCCGGTCGCCTACGACGAGGACTCGGGCAAGGTGATCGGCATCCTCGAGCAGGTGGCCGCGCAGATGGAGACCGACCCCGACTACGCCGACGTCCTGCTCGACAAGCCGGTCGTGGCGGGCGTGAACTCGGTGACCGCCACCACGATGAGCATCCGGATGGTCGCCAAGACGGCGCCCAACCAGCACTGGGGGGTGCAGCGCAGCCTGCTGGAACGCAGCCTGCAGGCGCTGGGCAGGGCGGGCGTGCGAAGCCCGTCGGTCAACCTCGGGCTGTTGCCCGACTGACGCCGGAACGAGATGAGGGGACATGAGGACGGTTGCAGCGGACGGGGTTGAGGTCCGGGCCATCGACGAGGGCATGGGGCCCTGCATCCTGATCGTCCACGGGGGGTTGGCCGACCCGTCCGCGTGGGCGAAGGTGTCGGCACTCCTCACCCCGCGCTTCCGCGTGGTCCGGCTCCACCGGCGGCGCTACCGGCTCGACCTCGCCCTGGACGCGTGTTCCCTGGCCGACGAGGTGCGCGACGTCCGTGCGATGGCCGAGGCTCTGGACCGCCAGTTCGTCCTGGTGGGCCACTCCTCCGGTGCGGTGGTGGCCCTCGAGGCGCTCGCCGCGGGCCTGCCCGGCGCCGTGGGCGCGGTGCTGTACGAGCCACCCGCCCTCCTGCGTCCCGACGAGTTCGGCGAGGCGGCGGCCAGCATCCGCGCGGAGCTGGACGCGGGCCGTCCCCGCCGGGCCCTGACCGCCTTCCTGCGCGACTTCGTCCAGTTGCCGGGGGCGGCGAGTTGGCTGGCGGGCCACGCGCTGCCCTCGCTGCCCGGCGTGCGCGACCTGATCAAGGGCCAGGTGGGCGATGCCGAGGCGCTCAACGCCCTGGGTCCACGGCTCGACGCGTACGCGGGGATCACCCGTCCGTTGCTGTTCCTGACCGGCGACAAGAGCCCCCGGCATCTGCAAGACCGGGCGCGCCGGCTCGCCGAGGTGCTCCCGAAGGCACGGGTGGTGACGCTGCTCGGACAGGCGCACGGCGCCAACGACGTCGCCCCCGACCTGGTGGCCGCGGAGATCGGACGCTTCGTCGCCGAGGTGCTGCCGCTGGTGATCTGAGCGTCGGCGGAGGGCAGCGGGACGCCCTGCGGGCCGGTGGCCGCCCGGCTAGTTCGGCGCCGGCGCCTTGGCCAGCGCCCGCGTCGAGCCGACGCTGGCGAGGATCACGCAGCACATCGCCACCAGTTCCACCCCGCTGAGCTGTTCGCCCAGGACGACCAGGGCGGCGAGCGCGGCAGCAGCCGGCTCGATGCTCATCAGGATCCCGAAGACGCCGGCGGGGATGCTGCGCCGCGCCACCATCTCCAGCCCGTACGGGATGACCGAGCTCAACACGCCGACGGCGACGGCCAACGCAGCCACCTGGGGCTGCCACAGCGACACCCCGCCGGCGAGCAGTCCCGGGACGAGGAACACCAGCGCGCCGACCAGGCTGCCGACGCTCACCCCGGTGACGCCTTCCCACGCCGCGCCGGTCGGGCCCGACAGCACGATGTAGGCGGCCCACGCCGCACCCGCGAGCAGCGCGAAGCCGATGCCGATCCAGTCGACGGTGGCCGGGAACACACCGAGCAGGGTGACGCCGATGGCGGCGAGGGCCACCCAGACGAGGTCACGGGCGCGGCGAGAGCCGACGATGGCGACGCCGAGGGGGCCGAGGAACTCGATGGTGACCGCCAGGCCGATGGGGATCCGGGCGAAGGACTGGTAGATCGCCCAGTTCATGGTGGCGAGGGCGATGCCGTAGCCGGTCACGACCCGCCACTCCGGCCAGGTGCGCCCACGCAGGCGTGGACGGGCGAACACCCAGAAGATGACCGCCGCTGCGGCCATCCGCAGCCAGGCCACGGCGGTCGGGGCGGTGAGGCTGAACAACGACTTGGCGAAGGCGGCGCCCAGCTGTACCGACACGATGGCGCCGAGCACCAGCCACACCGGGCTCAGCCAGGCGGGAAGGCCCGTCCGTGCCGTGCCTGGGCTCATGCCAGCGCCGCGCAGCGGGCGTACGCCGGGCAGTCGAGGACGTGGTCGTTCACGAGGCCGACCGCCTGCATGAAGGCGTAGACGATCGTGGGGCCGCAGAACCGGAAGCCGGCCTTCCTCAGCCGCCGGGACAGCTCGTCGCCCTCCGGGCTGGTCGGCGGGATGTCGGCGAGGTCGCCGAGCCCGTGCTGGAGGGGACGGTGGTCGACGGCGCTCCAGATGAAGTCACTGAACCCGCCCTCGGCCTCGACGCGCTGCCAGGCCCTCGCGTTCGTGATGGCGGCCTCGATCTTCCCGCGATGCCGCACGATGCCCGCATCGCCGAGGAGGCGCACCACGTCCGGCTCGCCCCAGGTGGCGATGACGTCGGGGTCGAAGCCCGCGAACGCCGCCCGGAAGTTGTCGCGCTTGCGCAGGATCGTGATCCACGCGAGACCGGCCTGGAAGCCGTCCAGGACCAGCTTCTCGTAGAGGGCGCGGGAGTCGCGCTCCGGCACACCCCACTCGTCGTCGTGGTAGGCGACGTACAGCGGGTCCGTGCCGCACCAGCCACAGCGCTCCCCCATCGGGCCTCCTCCCGCCGGCTCATGCTAACGCCGGCCGGCGACAGCCCGTCCCGAGCGACCAGATGCCGCCCACGCCCCCGATCCCGCCTCCCCCGCGGGCCCACGTCGCTAGTGTCGGAGTCGTGGACACACCGTGGATCAGGCACTACCAGCCGGGGGTCCCGGCAGAGATCGAACTCCCCACCGAATCGCTGGTGGCGTTGTACGAACGCTCCGTCGCGGAGGCCGGGGACGCCGTGGCCACCGAGTTCTTCGGACGCACCACCACCTACGCCGAGCTCGGCGAACAGATCGAGCGTGCCGCCGAGGGGCTCCGCCGGCTCGGCGTGAGGGCGGGAGACCGGGTGGCGATCGTGCTGCCCAACTGTCCGCAGCACATCGTCGCGTTCTACGCCATCCTGCGACTGGGCGCCGTCGTCGTGGAGCACAACCCGCTCTACACCGAACGCGAGCTGCGCCACCTGTTCGAGGACCATGCCGCCCGCGTGGCGATCTGCTGGGACGTGGCCGCCGCACGCCTGAAGGCACTGCCCGGCGACATCCCGCTGGCCCACGTGGTGTCGGTGAACCTGCTGAACGCGTTCCCCCGCCTCAAGCGACTCGCGCTGGGCCTGCCGGTGAAGAAGCTCCGCGAGACCCGCGACCGGCTGCACCAGCCCGCGCCCGGGGCGCTGCCGTGGGAGAAGCTGCTGGGCGCTCCGCGGCTGGCCGCGTCCCACCCTCGTCCGGACGTGAAGGACCTGGCGGTCATCCAGTACACGTCCGGCACGACCGGCGTACCCAAGGGCGCGATGCTCAGTCACTTCAACCTGTACGCCAACGCCCGGCAGGGCGAGGCCTGGATGTACGGCGCGCAGTACCGCAAGGAGGTCTTCTACGCGATCCTGCCGCTGTTCCACGCCTTCGGCATGACCCTGTTCCTCACCTACGGCATCCTCAAGCAGGCCCGGATCGTGCTGTTCCCGGCCTTCGACGTCGACCTCGTCCTGGACGCAGCCAGGAAGTCGCCCCCGACGGTCTACTGCGCGGTGCCGCCGATCTACGAGCGCACCGCCACCCGCGCGAAGGAGCGCGGCATCAGCCTCCGCTCGGCGAAGTACTGCATCTCGGGCGCGATGAACCTTCCCGACCGGGTGGTCGAGCTGTGGGAGAGCGTCTCCGGTGGGCTGCTGGTCGAGGGTTACGGCATGACCGAGTCCTCCCCGGTGGCGCTGGGCAACCCGTTCGCGCCCAGCCGGCGGACCGGCACGATCGGCATCCCGTTCCCGAGCACGCTGATGCGCGTCGTCGATCCTGACGACCCGACCCGGGAGGTGGCGCAGGGCGAGCGCGGGGAACTGCTGATCAAGGGACCGCAGGTGTTCGGCGGCTACTGGAACAACGCCGAGGAGACCGGGCGGACGCTGCTGCCCGACGGCTGGCTGCGCACCGGCGACGTGGTCACCGTCGATGCCGACGGGTTCACCACCATCGTCGACCGCGTGAAGGAGCTGATCATCACGGGCGGCTTCAACGTCTCCCCGTCCGAGGTCGAGAGCGTGCTCAGCGGTCATCCCGACGTGACGGACGTCGCCGTGATCGGCATCCCGGCACCGGCCGGTGGCGAGCGCGTGGCCGCCGCGGTGACGCTGCGTCCCGGGGTGACGCTGGACGAGGAGGCGCTGCGCGCCTACTGCCGCGACCGCCTGGCCGGCTACAAGGTCCCCCGTCAGATCATCGAGATGACCGACCTGCCCCGCTCGATGCTGGGCAAGGTGCTGCGCAAGCAGGTGCGCGAGCACTTCCTCTCCGTGACCGGGGGGTGATCCCGAGGCAGCCTCGGTGCCCGGACGGGTCAGCGGGCCTCTTCGAGTTCCTCCACGAGGATCTCCTCGTCCTCGCTGTGGCGCCAGGGCAGGATGCCCCAGCCCGACTGCCGCACGAGGTAGCCGACCGCGATCACGACAGCGAGGGCACAGGCGATCGCGCCGATCGCAAGGGTCCAGCGCGGGCCCCAGGCGTCGCCGACCCAGCCGAGCAGCGGCGCGCCCAGCGGCGTGCCGCCGAGGAAGATCGCCTGGTAGAGCGCCATCACCCGACCGCGCATCACCGGCTCGGTGGAGAGCTGGACCGACGCGTTCGCTGCGGTCATCACGGTGAGCGAGGTCATCCCGGCCGGAACCAGGAAGATCGCGTACCACCAGTAGTTCGGGGCGACGGCCAGGACCGTGACGGCGAGGGCGAACCCCGCCATGGCCCCGATGATCAGGCGCAGGCGCAGCTGGGTGCGGCGTGCGGCGAGCAGTCCTGCCGACAGCGACCCGATGGCCATGATCGAGCCGAGGACGCCGTACTGCTCGGCGCCGACGTGGAAGACCGCCGTCGCCATCAGGGCGTTGGTGAGCTGGAAGTTGAGGCCGAACGTCCCCAGCATGAACACGATGAACATCAGCAGCAGGATGTCGAGACGCGCCCTGACGTAGCGCAGCCCGGCCATGATCGAGCCCTTGGCCCGCGCTCGCGGCGCCGGGGTGAGGTCGCTCTCGTCCATCATCATCAGCGCCACCAGCACGGCGACGAAGCTGAGCCCGTTGATCAGCAGGGCAGGGAACACTCCCCACCAGGCGATCGTCAGGCCGGCCACTGCCGGCCCCACCAGACGGGCGGCGTGGAACGACGTCGTGTTCAGCCCGACAGCATTGGGGATCAGCTTATCGGGGACCATCTCGGGCGCGAACGCCTGCCGCGCGGGACCGTCGAAGGCAGCGGCGATGCCCTGGACGGTGGCCAGCAGGTACACGTGCCACAACTGGATCACGCCACCGAACACGAGACCCGCCAGCAGCAGGCCCGTGACGGCCATCGCCGCCTGCGTCAGCAGGAGGAGCTTGCGCTTGGGGATGCGATCGGCGAGCGCTCCCGCGTAGGGGGCCAGCACGGCGACCGGCAGGAACTGCAGCCCGGTGACGATGCCCAGCGCCATCGAGGAGTTCTGGGTGAGGATCGTGAGCACGAGCCAGTCCTGGGCGACCCTGGCCATCCAGGTGCCGACGTTCGAGACCAGTCCGCCGGTCCAGAAGAGCCGATAGTTCCGGATGGCCATGGACGAGAACATCGGCACCCGCTCCATCGCGACCGCGCTCATCGTTCCACCACCCTGTTCAGCAATTCCGTCGCCTCTCTCAACAGCTTCTGTTCGTCCTTCGTGAGCCCCTCCAGCTGGTGGAGCATCCAGTTGTCCCGCGCCCGCGCGATGCGGGTGAGCGTCGCCCGCCCTTCCTCGGTGAGCTCCAGCAGCTTCGAGCGTCCGTCGCTGGGATGGTCGTCCCGGCTGACCAGGCCCTTCTCGACCAGGCAGTTCACGGTGCGGGTCATGCTCGGTGGCGCGACCCGTTCGCTCTCGGCCAGTTCGCCCGGGGTCTTCGGCCCCTTCTTGAGCTGGGACAGTGCGCTCACCAGGTGCGGGGCGAGTTCGTCGGTCGATTCGAACCGGACGCGACGGCTCACCCGCTGGCACGCGATGCGCAGGTCGTTGGCAAGCCCCGGAAGCCCCAGTGAGTTCATGATGGTTAGCTTAACTCATTAGTTGGGCTAACTATTCCGGGACGGGGGACGGCCCTCGCCGATGACGTGGGAGGGAAAGGCGGGGGCCGGCTACAGGGAGCGGGCCCAGTCGAGGAGGGCGGGGTCGGCGAGGGAGGCGAGGGTGCCGTCCGCGGGGAACGGCAGGGCCTCGGGGGACGGGACGCCGATCACGTGCAGGCCGGCCGCGGACGCCGCAGCCGCCCCCGTCCCGGTGTCCTCGAAGGCGATGCTCTGCGACGCCGCAACGCCCAACAGCCGGCAGGCCTGCAGGTACAGGTCGGGCGCCGGCTTCGGGCGGGCCACCTCGTCCGCCGCGACCACCGCGCCGAACACACCGCCCAGCCCCGCGCGGGCCAGGGCGAGGTCCAGCACCAGGCGTGGGGAGTTGCTGGCCACCGCGACCGGCAGCCGCGCGGACAGGACCTCGACCAGCTCCAGGGCGCCGGGCATCGGCTCGGCCTGCGACCCGATCGCGTCCGCGATCGAGCTGAGCACCTCGTCCCGGATGCCCTCCTCGTTGCCGACCTCGCCGAACCGCTCAGCCATCAGCGCCACGGTCGCCCCGACGCTCTTGCCGATGAACGCGGCCTTCTCCGCCGGCCCGTAGCCGAGCCCGCGGGCCGCGAACACGGCCGACTCGGCCACCGTCCAGCAGGGCTCGGTGTCCACCAGGAGGCCGTCGCAGTCGAACACGACCCCGGCGGGTCGGGGGAGTTCAGGCATCCGCACCCCGCGCGGCCCACCATTCCAGGAGCTCACGCTTCGCCCGTTCCTCACCCAGCGGGCCGTCCTCCATGCGCCGCTCCAGGAGGAACGCGTAGGCCCGGCCGACCTCCCTGCCCTCCGGGATGCCGAGCAGCGCCATGATCTGCGTGCCGTCGAGGTCCGGGCGGATGGCATCCAGCTCCTCCTTCGAGGCGAGCTCGTCGATGCGCCACTCCAGTTCCTCGTAGGCGCGGCGGAGGTTCTGCGCCTTGCGCTGGTTGCGGGTCGTGCAGTCGGATCGGGTGAGGATGTGCAGCCGCTCGAGCTGGTCCCCGGCGTCGCGGACGTAGCGGCGCACCGCCGAGTCCCTCCACTCGCCGTCGGCGTAGCCGTGGAACCGCAGGTGCAGCTCGACGAGCTTGGCCACCGCCTTGATCTCCTCGTTGGAGAAGTGCAACTCCTGCATCCGCCGGCTCGCCAGCTTCGCGCCGACCACGTCGTGGTGGTGGAAGGACACCTTGCCTCCCGGCTCGAACCTCCGCGTCCGCGGCTTGCCGATGTCGTGCAGCAGCGCGGCCAGCCGGTTGACGAGGTCGGGCGCGTGCCCACGCTCCTTCTCCAACTGGATCGCCTGCTCGAGCACGGTGAGGGTGTGCTCGTACACGTCCTTGTGGCGGTTGTGCTCGTCGCGTTCCATCCGCAGGGCGGGCAGCTCGGGCAGGACGATGTCGGCCAGTCCGGTCTCGACCAGCAGGTTGAGTCCGGGACGCGGGTCGTCGGTGAGCAGCAGCTTCACCAGTTCGTCACGCACCCGCTCGGCCGAGACGATCGTGATCCGCGACGCCATGCCCGTCATGGCTGCGACCACGTCCGGGTCGGGCCGGAAGCCCAGCTGGGAGGTGAACCGCGCCGCCCGCATCATCCGCAGCGGGTCGTCGGAGAACGACAACTCCGCGGCGGCGGGCGTGCTGATCACGCCGGCGTGCAGGTCCGCCAGTCCGCCGAAGGGGTCGAGCAGCTCGCCGTCGCTCGTCCGCAGCGCCATCGCGTTCACCGTGAAGTCACGACGCACGAGGTCGCCGCCGAGGTGGTCACCGAACACGACCTCCGGCTTCCGGCTGGCGTCGACATAGCTGTCGGCGCGGAACGTGGTGATCTCGACCTGCCACTGGGTGCCGTCGCGCTCGGTGATGCGGCAGGCGATCGTCCCGAAGGCACGTCCGACGTCCCAGACGACCTTGGTGACCTTCCGCACGAGTTCCTCGATCTGGTCGGGACGGGCCGAGGTCGTGTAGTCCAGGTCGTGTCCGAGGCGTCCCATCAACGCGTCGCGCACCGAGCCGCCCACCAGGTAGAGCTCGTGCCCGGCAGCCTCGAAGAGGTGGGCGAGCTTGCGCACCCGGGGGCCCGCGGCCAGCACGGCCGCCAGGGCGGCGCGCTGCTCTTCGGTCACGCTGGGCACGACCGCGTACTCTACCGGCTCCGGGGTGGCGGGCCGGAGCGGGCGCCGGTCCCCGTACGATGGGACGGTGATCGGCAGCACCTGGGGCAGGCGTCGTGCCCTGGCGTTGCTCCTGGCCTGGGCGGCGAGCGTCGTCGGGCTGCTCGTGGTGACCCAGGCCCCGGCCGTCGCCGCGGACGTGCAGTTGGCCTTCACGATGACCTCGCTGAAGGTCTCCGGCTCGCGGCCCGAAGACACGGTGACCCTGGAGGGCACGGTGACCAACACCGGCACCCTCCCGGCCTACGGCGTGCAGGTGATCCTGTGGCGCTCCCGGGACGAGATCACCGACCTCGCCACCCTCCGCCGCGCCGCGGCGAGCACCGTCCTCGGCTCACGGCTGTCCATCGATGCCGACCACTACGTGGCGATCACCACCTCCGCGGAAGCCTTCGTCCCGGGCGACAGCCGGCAGGTGACGCTCCGGGCGACGATGGGCGAACTCGGCTTCGACACCCGGGGCGCGGTGTTCGCCTTCGGTGCGGACGTGATCGCCAACGCCGAGTCCGGCGCCGTCGAGTACCCCGCCGTGGGGCAGTTGCGGACCTTCATCACCGTCCCGGGGAAGAAGAAGGTGCCGGTCACCTCCATCGTCCTGCTCAGCAACCCGCCGACGAAGCTCGTCGACAACCTGTTCCGCAACGACTCCCTGGTCTCCGAGCTCACCGGACGGCTGTCCAGCCTGCTGGACGCCGCGTCGCGGCCCGGCATGAGCTGGCTGATCGACCCCGCCCTGCTCGACGAGGTGCGCGACCTCGCCGACGGCTACCAGGTGCAGACCGGCGACACCACGAAGGCTGGCGGTGGCCAGGACGCCGCCCGGGAGTGGCTGGACCGCTTCGCCCGCCTCGACACCGGTGCCGGAGGACGCACCCTCTTCGCCGACCCGGACGTGAACGGCGCCCGCGCTGCCGGCGACCAACTGGTGGTGTCCCGGGCCGAGCGCGCCGCCGCCGGGGTCGGCGAGATCGACGACCTGCCCCTGGTCGTGCTGCCCGCGGGAGGCGTGCTGACGTCCGCGACCTACGCCTTCCTCGCGAACTCCGGAGCCGATGCGATCATCGCCTCCAACACCGTCGCCGCCGGGGCGCTGCAGGCCGGCGCCACCGGTCGCCCCGACGTGCTCGGCTCCTCCGCCGCCGTCCCCGGCTCGGCGGAGACCCCGCAGAACCTGCGCCGGCAGTTCGCCCTCGCCACCGCCGCGGTGTCCGGGGTGCGGGGAGAGGTGCGCCTGCTGACCAGCAGGGGCGACGTCGAGCAGGACACGGCGGCGATGGACACCTGGCTGGAACGCCGTGACCTCGGCGAGCTCCTCCACAGCGATCCGGGAGTGGGGCGTGTCGGGCTGCTCCCCGTCAAGCCGGCCGTGCTCGGGGAGCCGCGCTTCGAGAAGGTCCAGCGCCTCGAGAGCGACTTCACGGTGCATGCCGAGCTCGCGCCCGAGTCGGACGTGACCACGCAGTCGGACGCCGCGGTGACGCGCGCGGTGGCGTCGGCCTGGGTCGGCGACGCCCAGGGCTTCGACGCCCAACTGGACGGGCTGGCCCGGCTCGTCGGCCTGCCCCAGGTCGGCCGCTCGATCGACCTCACCGCGAGCCCACGGTTCCTGATGTCGTCACGGACGAACGAGTTCCCGGTCACCATCGCCAACAACCTCACCGAGGCGATCCAGGTCAAGGTCGTCGTCGAGACCGACAACTTCCGGCTGAAGATCCCCGACTCCGGGCTGGTCACCGTGGAGTCGGGACAGAACGTGACCGTCAACATCCGGCCGGAGGCGACCGCGAACGGGCTGGTGACCGCTCGGGCCCACCTCGCGACCAGGAGCGGTCACCGCGTGACGCCCGACACGGCGATCACCGTGGAGGTGACCGACCTGGGCGTGGTCGCGTGGATCATCGTGATCACCTCCGGCCTCGTGCTCGTCGGCGCGACGGCCTGGCGGATCCGGCAGGTCCGACGCCGCCAGGCGTCGACCCAGACCACGGGGACGGACGCATGACCGAGAGCCACGCCGCCGGCGGTCGACGACTGATCAACGCGACGGCGGTGATGGCGTCCGGCACCATGGTCTCCCGCATCCTCGGGCTGGTGCGGACGGCGCTGCTCGCCTTCGTCCTCGGTAACGGCACTCTTCAGGCCGAGGCGTTCAACCTGGCCAACACCGTGCCCACGTCGCTGTACCTGCTGCTGGCCGGGGGCACGCTGAACAACGTCCTCGTGCCGCAGATCGTGCGGGCGGTCACGCATGACGAGGACGGCGGCAAGGCGTTCGTCGACCGCATCATCACCGGCTTCCTGATCATCCTCGGCGCACTGACCGTGGTGGTGACCGTCGCCACCCCCTGGGTGATGACCATCTACTCCGACCCGCTGTGGCGCACCGAGAAGCTGGCCGACCACTGGCAGCAGTTGCTGCTGATGAGCTACCTCTGCCTGCCACAGCTGTTCTTCTACGGGGTGTTCTTCCTGATCGGGCAGGTGCTCAACGCCCGGGAGAAGTTCGGGCCGATGATGTGGGCGCCGCTGGTCAACAACGTGGTGTCCATCGGGGTGTTCGGCCTGTACCTCGGCATCTGGGGCAGCCAGCCGGCGCTCACCGGCCAGCCGTTCACCGACGGCCAGGCATGGCTGCTGGCGCTCGGGTCGACGATCGGCATCATCGTGCAGACCCTGGTGCTCCTGCCCTTCCTGAAGCGGGCGGGGTTCACCTACCGTCCCCGCTTCGACCTGAAGGGAACCGGCCTCGGGCCGACGTTCCACGTGGCCAAGTGGATGGTCGGCTACGTCGCGCTCACCTCGCTGGCCCAGATCGTGGTGTCCCGGCTCGCCACCGCCGCCGCACCGAGCGCCGGCGCGGATGCCGCCGGCGGCGGCTGGACGGTCTACCAGAACGCGTACCTGGTCTGGATCCTCCCGCACTCGCTGCTGACGGTGTCGCTGGCGACGGCGATGCTGCCGGCCGCTTCCCGCTACGCAGTGGCCGGCAACCGGTCGGGCGTGGCGGCCGAGACCAACCGCGCCCTGCGACTGGCGACCACGCTCATGGTGCCGGCGAGCGTCGGCCTGGCGGTGCTGGCCGACCCGATCACCCGCCTGATCTACGGCAACGGCAGCGGGGCGCACGACTACGTCTTCATCGCGTGGGCGCTGATCGGCTTCGCGATCGGCCTGGTGCCGTTCACCATCCAGTACCTCTACCTGCGCGCCTTCTACGCGATGGACAACACGAGGACCCCGTTCCTGCTGCAGATCTGGATCAGCGGTGCGAACGCGGTACTCGCGGTCGCCCTGGCGCTGCCGTGGTCGGATCCCGGAACGCTGGCCGCGCGGCTGGCGCTGTCCTACTCGGCGTCCTACTTCATCGGGGCGGCCATCACCCACCGGGTGCTGCATCGCCGGCTCCCCGAGCTGCCCGGGGCCGAGACGCTGCGGCACCTCGCCAGGCTGCTCGTCGCCGCCGTCCCGGCCGGGGCTCTCGCCTGGGTGATCACCTGGTGGTTCGAGCGCTACCCCAGCATCCTGCTGCGCGTGGTCGGGCTCGCGCTGGCCGGGATCGTGGCCGTGCTGGCGTTCTTCTTCACCGCCAAGCGGCTGGGAATCCCGGAGACCACCTCCTTGCTGGAACTTCTCCGCAGGCCCAGGGGCGGACACGGCGGCCCCGAGGCCGACCCGGCCGCCGACGGCCAGCAACCCGATGCGGAGGACGACCAGCGCGGCGTCCCCCAGGCTCCCGACCCCGACGGGGTGGGGGTTTTCGTCCCGGTGACCACGCCGCCCGCCCCGGTGTCGGAGGTACTGGACTTCCCCGAGCCTCCGATCGCGGGGACGGCGGAGGCCTCCGCCTCGGTCGAAGGCCGCGTGCTCGGCGAGCGGTACCGGCTGGCCGAGCGGCTGGCCGAGCGCAACCGGACCCAGACGTGGCGGGCGGACGACCTGGTCCTCGGGCGGGCCGTCCTGGTGCACCTGCTGGATCCCGAGGACCCGGCGACGCCCGACGTGCTGCGGCTGGCCAGGGAGGCGGCACTGGCCACCGACTCGCGGTTCCTGCGGGTCCTGGACGTGGTGGACGACCCGGAGGCGCCCGACCAGTTCCTGGTGTACGAGTACGCCGCCGGGCAGACCCTGGAGAAGGTGCTGCGCGGCGGGCCACTGACCGGAGTGGAGTCGGCCTGGATCGTCCGTGAGGTCGCGGACGCCCTGATCGCCCTGCACGCCCAGCAGCACTACCACCGCCGGATCAGTCCGGCCACCCTGCTGGTCACCGGCTCGGGCAACATCAAGATGCTCGGCTTCGCCGTGAACGAGGCGGACGGTCCGACGGGCAGCCGGCTCGGCGGGGAGGCCTCCGACGTCCAGGCGCTCGGCCAGGTGCTGTACGCGTGCCTGGTGGCCCGATGGCCGGGCGGCGACCGGTTCGGGCTGCCCGCTGCCCCGGTCGTCGACGGGCACTGGGTGCTCCCCAGCCAGGTACGCACCGGCGTTGCGCCGGCCGTCGACCACGTGGTCGACCGGATCCTGTCCCCGGTTCCCCGCGGCCACGCCAGCCGCCTGACCACCGCGCAGGACGTGACCACCGAGTTGTCGATGGTGCTCGGGCCCATGGGAGCGGCCCACGACCTGAGGGCACGCCTGCACGCGGGAGCGCATCCGGAGTCGGGCGAGGCAGCCCCGTCCCCGGTCTCGAGCGTCGCCCCGCCGGTGCCCACTCCCGCGGCCAGCAGGTTCGGCTCGACCAGCCCGATCGAGCAGGACGCCAGGCCGCCGGTGATGCACGCCCCCCATGAGGACTGGGACGTCGACGAGCCGGAGGACTCGACGGCACCGTTCGTCGACGAGGCCCTCAACCGCGGCGAGTCCTACACACCGGTGCCGCCGCCTCCCGGCGTCCCCCGTCCCCCCAGGCCCGAGACGGGGCCGGCCGCGCGCTCCCGGCGGTTCCCCATCGTGATCGCGGCGGTGACGGGCGTGCTGGTCGTGGTGCTGCTGGCCCTCTGGCTCCTCGGCCTCGACAGGCCGGCGCGGGCGGCCGACCCGGGACAGCCGCTCAAGGTGGCCAAGGCGATCGACTTCGACCCGAAGTCCGACGGCGGTGACGGCGACGAGAACGGGAACACGGCGAGGCTCGCCATCGACGGCAAGGCCTCCACGGTGTGGCGCACCGAGAAGTACCGCTCAGCGCCGCTGGGCGGGCTCAAGCCCGGGGTCGGCCTCGTCCTCGACCTGGGCAGCGTGCGGGCGGTGGGCTCGGTCCAGCTCACGCTGGCCGGACGGCCGCACAGCGTGTCGATCCTGGTGCCGGCGAAGAACGGGGACACAGCGCCGATGCGGGCCGCGTCGCAGTGGAAGCAGGTCGCGAGCGCGGCGGCCACGGACACCAGCCTGAGCCTCGCACCGGCCGCACCGGCGACCACCCGCTACGTCCTGGTCTACCTCTCCAGCCTGCCGGACACCGGCGACGGCTACTTCCGCGGGGGCATCGCCGAGGCCGTGGTCACGGGGCACTGAGCCGCCGACCGACGAGACCCGCCCCACGGGACGCCTGCGGCGGCTCCCCCGCGTCCCGTAGGCTTTGCCTGGTTTTCCTGATCGCGGCTCGGGGGGGTGCATGAGGAAACTGCGACGGGGGGCGCTGCTGTGTGGCCTCGGCCTGCTCCTTTCCTCTGCGCTGCAGGCCGGTGTCGCCCGCGCCGATGCACCGGCGCCTGTCCCGCCCGCCGCCCCCGCACCGGCAGCCGGGCCCGCGTCCGTTCCCCGGGACGAGTCGCCCCACGCCGACGGCACGTACCTCGTCCGCTACCGCACCGCCTCGGCCCTCGGCGCGGGTCGCGCGCGCCTCGCCACCGTGACGGACGGGTCGAGCCGCGTCCTGGGCAGTTCGCCCACGATGATCGCCCGGCTCAGCCCGGCGGAGGCGGAGGCACTGGCCGACGATCCTGACGTCGCCTATGTGCAGAAGGACACGACGGTGCGGGTCGCCGGCACGCAGACCCAGCCGCCCTGGGGACTGGACCGCCTGGACGAGGCCACCTTGCCCCTGGACGGCCGGTTCACCGCCAACCGCTCCGGGGCGGGCGTCACGGTATACGTCGTCGACACCGGCATCAGCCCCACTGCCGACTTCGGCAACCGGTTGGCGGCGGGCAAGAGCTTCATCGACGACGGCTTCGGCACCGCAGACTGCTACGGGCACGGCACGCACG
This sequence comes from Actinomycetes bacterium, assembly GCA_023392635.1. Lineage (GTDB taxonomy): Bacteria > Actinomycetota > Actinomycetes > Propionibacteriales > Propionibacteriaceae > Propionicimonas. Next base: position 31,154 of record JAEVYS010000092.1, read on the forward strand.
TCGCCGGGACGATCGGCGGGACGGTGTACGGCGTCGCCAAGAAGGTCACCCTGGTGCCCGTACGCGTGCTCGACTGCGGCGGCACCGGCACCTCCGCCGACACGGTGCGGGGGCTGGACTGGGTGGCGAAGGACCACCGGTCCGGCGTGCCGGCCGTGGTCAACCTGAGCCTCACCGGTGACCTGAACCGGGCCGAGAACGACATGGTCGCGGCGCTCGTCGCCGAAGGCGTCACCGTCGTGGCCGCGGCCGGCAACTCCGGAGCCAACGCCTGCTCGGCCTCTCCCGGTGCCGCGCCCGCGGCGATCACCGTGGCTGCCTCGGACGCCGCTGACCAGCGTGCTTCCTTCTCCGACTACGGCACCTGTGTCGACGTCTACGCCCCGGGGGTCGACGTGGTCTCGGTCTCGGCTGCGGGCGGATCGACCCGGATGTCGGGAACGTCCATGGCCACCCCCCACGTGGCCGGCGTCGCAGCCCTCCTGCTCGACGCCCACCCGTCCTGGTCGCCGGCGAAAGTGTCCGGGCGCGTCCTGAAGCTCGCGCTGCGCGACCAGATCGGCGCGAACCCTTCCGGAACCCCGAACCTGCTGGTGAACATCGCGCCGACCCTCACGTCCGCCTCACCGGCGAAGGGTGGGCAGGGCGGTGGCGAGGTCATCAGACTCACCGGCGGCCGCTTCCTCGGCGTCACCGCTGTGCTCTTCGACGGGATCCCGGCGAGCGGGGTCAGGGTGGGCACGGACGCGACGACGCTGACCGCCAGGGCACCCGCGCATGCCCCCGGCGCCGTGACCGTGGTCGTGGTGAGCGAGCTGTCGGCGTCGAACACTGCCGCGTTCACCTACCTTCCATCCCCGCTGGTCACCACGGTGTCGCCCGACGCCGGTTCGGTCGCGGGCGGCGACACGGTGACGATCAACGGGAGCCGCTTCACCGATGCGACCGCAGTGTCGTTCGGGGCGCACCCCGCGGCGAGCTTCACGGTCGTCTCCGACACCGAGATCCGCGCGATCTCACCGACCGGAGGCACCGGGACGGTCGACGTTCGCGTGGCGAACGCCGCCGGCAACTCATCGTCGGGGCCCGCGGCCCGGTTCACCTACGGCCGTCTGGCCCGGGTCCGCACGCTGTCGCCGTCCGCCGGGCTCACCATCGGCGGCACCCGGATCACGCTGCGGGGCACCCACTTCTCCTCCGGCATCGCCGTGCTCTTCGGCGGGGTGCCGGGGACGTCGGTGAGCGTGCGTTCCTCGACCAGGCTACGGGTCACGGTGCCGGCGCACGCTGCCGGCACGGTCGACGTCCGGGCCATCAACCGGTTCGGCATGTCGCTGGCCTCGGCCAGCTCCCGCTTCACCTTCCGCGAGGCGGCCGCACCCGGGGTGGCCGGGCTCTCCCCGCGCTCCGGCTACGCGGTCGGGGGCACCACCGTGACGATCACCGGGTCCCGGTTCTACGGGGTGAGGTCGGTGACCTTCGGCAGGACCGCGGCCACGATCGTGTCCACGGCCGCGACGAGGCTGGTGGTGCGGGCACCCGCGCACGCGGTCGGGCCCGTCGACGTGCGGGTCGTGGGCGCCTACGGCAGCTCCCCTGCCGGCGCCGTGGGCTTCACCTACCGGACCACCCCCGCGCCGCGAGTGGCGAAGGTCAGCCCGTCGAGCGGGTCCCGCAAGGGCGGCACGGTGGTGACGCTCACCGGCTCGAACTTCTACGCGGTCTCTGCGGTGACGTTCGGCGGCTCGGCGGGCACCAGGCTGACGGTGGTGTCGTCGACGAAGCTGAGGGTCACCACGCCCGCCCACACGAAGGGGAGGGTGGACGTCGTGGTCAGCACCGACGCCGGGCTGGTCTCCTCACCGGCGCACTACACCTTCACCTGAGCGGGCCTCGCCGGAAGACGGCGACGCCGCCGGGAGAACATCCCGGCGGCGTCGCTTGCGTCTAGCTGACGATCACTTCTCCACGTCGGCGTCGACCCAGTCGAAGGTCCGGGTGACGGCCTTCTTCCAGTTGCGGTAGAGGCGGTCGCGCTCGGCCTCGTCGGCCTTCGGCTCCCACCGCTTGTCCTCTGCCCAGTTGGCGATGACGTCGGCCTCGCCCTCCCAGTAACCGGTCGCGATGCCGGCCGCGTAGGCCGCACCGAGAGCGGTGGTCTCGGCCACGACCGGACGCACCACCGGCACGCCCAGCTGATCGGCCTGGAACTGCATCAGCAGTTCGTTCTGGGTCATGCCGCCGTCGACCTTCAGCTCGGCGAGCTGCACGCCGGAGTCGGCCTCCATGGCGTCCAGCACCTCACGGGTCTGGAAGGCGGTCGCCTCCAGGACGGCGCGGGCGATGTGGCCACGGTTGACGTACCGGGTGAGGCCGACGATCGCGCCGCGGGCGTCGGACTTCCAGTACGGCGCGAAGAGGCCCGAGAACGCCGGCACGAAGTACGCGCCACCGTTGTCCTCGACGGACGCGGCGAGCTCCTCGACCTCGGGGGCGGAGGAGAACATCTTCAGGTTGTCGCGCAGCCACTGCACCAGGGCGCCGGTGATGGCGATCGAACCCTCGAGCGCGTAGATCGGCTTCCTGTCGCCGATCTTGTAGCACACGGTGGTGAGCAGGCCGTTCTTGGAGGGAACGATCTCCTCGCCGGTGTTCATGATCATGAAGCAGCCGGTGCCGTAGGTGTTCTTGGCCATGCCGGCCTCGAACGCCGCCTGGCCGAAGGTCGCAGCCTGCTGGTCGCCCAGGTCGCCCGCGATCGGGATGCCACCGAGGAGGCCCTGCTCGCGGCCGTAGCCGTAGATCTCCGAGGACGACTTGATCTCGGGCAGCATCGACATCGGGATGCCCATGTCGGCCGCGATCTCGGCGTCCCAGCTCAGGGTGTTGAGGTCCATGAGCATGGTGCGGGAGGCGTTGGTCACGTCGGTCACGTGCACACCGCCGTCGACACCACCGGTCAGGTTCCAGATGACCCAGGTGTCCATGTTGCCCATGACCAGCTTGCCGGCCTCGGCAGCCTCGCGGGCGCCCTCGACGTTGTCCAGGACCCACTTGACCTTGGGGCCGGAGAAGTACGTCGCGAGCGGCAGGCCGACGCGGCTCTTGTACTTGTCCTGGTCGCCGCCGCCGAGCTCGTCGACGATCTGGGCGGTACGGGTGTCCTGCCAGACGATCGCGTTGTAGACCGGCTCGCCGGTCTCCTTGTTCCAGACCAGGGTGGTCTCACGCTGGTTGGTGACACCGACGGCCTGGATGTTGTCCTTGTTGAGGCTGGCCTTCGCCAGGGCCTCGGCGACGACCTCGCGCACGTTGTCCCAGACCTCGATCGCGTTGTGCTCGACCCAGCCTGCCCGCGGGTAGATCTGCTCGTGCTCCTTCTGACCCACCGAGACGATCCGTCCCTCGTGGTTGAAGATGATCGCGCGGGAGCTGGTCGTTCCCTGGTCAATCGCGAGGATGTACTTGTCTGCCATGGATAATTCCTTCCACGTCATTGTTGAGGACGATGGTGATGTGTTTTGAAAGGGCGGGTCGGCGGCTACCGGCCCGCCCTGCTTTTTCGGGGGGCGGGTGGATTACCCGGCCGGGCGGCCCGCAGGTCGCCCGACCGGGCTGCTATCACTTGGGCAGCAGGACGCCGCTCAGCAGGCCGGCGAGCACACCGCCGATGATCGGGCCGACAACCGGAACCCAGGAGTACGCCCAGTCGGAGTCGCCCTTGCCCTTGATCGGGAGGAAGGCGTGCGCAATGCGCGGGCCGAGGTCACGAGCAGGGTTGATGGCGTAACCGGTCGGGCCACCGAGGGAGGCGCCGATACCCACAACGAGCAGGGCAACGCCCAGCGCGCTGAGCCAGCCGAGGTCGGTCGACTTCCAGTGACCGGCGGCAAGCACGGTGAACACCAGCACGAAGGTGCCGATGACCTCGGTGATGACGTTCCAGGCGTAGTTGCGGATGGCGGGACCGGTCGAGAACACGCCCAGCTTGGTGGCCGGGTCGGGCTCCTGGTCGAAGTGGTCCTTGTAGGCCAGCCAGCACAGGACGGCACCAATGATGGCGCCGACCAGCTGCGCACCGATGTAGGTGATGATCGAGACGGCGTCGACCGGCACACCGGGCACGAACTCCTTGGCGCCCGTGGCGACGATGCCCAGGGTCACGGCGGGGTTCAGGTGGCCGCCCGACTTGTAGGCGACGAGGACGCCGGCGAAGACGCCGAGACCCCAGCCCCAGTTCACGAAAAGGAACCCGGTGCCGTTGCCCTTCGACTTCGCCAGGGCGGTGTTGGCCACGACGCCGCAACCAAGGAGGAGCAGCATCGCGGTGCCGACTACCTCAGAGAGGAAAATGGTCCCCAGCACTTCTTTCTCACTTTCAGACACGTCTTACGGTGTCAGTTGGGCGTCCCCGGGGGGACGCAGGCTATGTGTTGGTTGTCTTCTCAGACAGATATGGGTTGGGACAGACTCGCGCCGCTTCGCCGCGTCCGCTCGACTCCCTGAGGAGGCGTCGCCGGCCGGCGCGTCGTACTGGGTGACGATCCGGGGTTGGGTGCGTCCGGACCGACTTGTCGGTGGTGAGCAAAACCACCCGAGCCTTGCACAACACGTCCGCCGCGGCTCGTACGGCGCGGACGCAGGGGGTGAAGATGACCAGCGGATTCGGCGTCTTCCTTGATCTCCGAAACGAAGGCCCCAACGGCGCGCGCTGTCGCGGCGACCGCAGTGAGGTTCATCTGACTCCTTCGTACCCGCTGAACCACGACGATGTGGGGCAGGCCAATGTTCACGCGCACCCCGTCCCGTAGGGCCCATCTTGCTAATGGATGAACGCATGCGCTAGACCTGTGCACGAACGTGCAGGGGAAGGGTGCGAGGTTGAACGAGCGCTACGAGGACATGTACCAAGCGGCCTCCCGCTACTACATTCAGGGTGAAACGATGGAAAGCATCGCCCATCAGTTGCGCCTGTCCCGGTCGTCGGTGTCGCGCCTTCTCAAGGACGCCAGGGAGACCGGGCTGGTTCGGATCAGCCTCGCCGACCACTCCGGTTCGCAGTCCCCGCTCGCCTCGGCGATCAGTCGCCACTTCGGTGTCCGCGTCCACATGGTGTCGGTGCGGGAGAACGCCAACGAGAACGTGCGCTTCGACCAGGTGGCCCGGCTGGCCGGCCGGTTGTTCACCGAGGCGGTCGATGACCACCAGCTCATCGGTGTGGCGTGGGGGGTCACGCTCTCCCACGTGGTGAAGCACCTGGGACGGCGTCCGCTGGTGGGGTCGACGGTCGTCCAGATCAATGGCGGCGCCAACCAGCGCAGTTCGGGGATTCCCTACATCGGCGAGATCCTGCAGTCGATCGGGGACGCGTTCGACGCGCGGGTGGTGCTGTTCCCCGTCCCCGCGTTCTTCGACTACGCGGAGACGAAGAAGGCGATGTGGCAGGAGCGCTCGGTGCAGAACGTGCTCAAGCTGCACCAGAAGCTCGACCTCGCGGTCTTCGGTGTCGGGTGCCTGGAGGGCCGCGTCCCCTCACACGTGTACACCGCCGGCTACATGGACGCGTCCGACATGCGCCAGCTCGCCGCCGACGGTGTGGTCGGTGACGTCTGCACCGTGCTGCTGCGGGAGGACGGGTCCTACGCCGACATCTCCTACAACGAGCGGGCCACCGGCCTCACCCCCGCCGAGCTCCAGCGCGTGCCGCGGCGCATCTGCGTGGTCGCCGACCCCTCGCGGGCGTCCGCCGTGATCGGGGCGCTGCGTGCGGGGACCGCCACCGACCTGGTCCTGGACGAGGGCACCGCCCGGGCCATCCTCGACCGCGCGCGCCTCTGACCCCCGACGCACCGGGGACGGTTCCTCCTGCGTCACCCGACGCACTGGGGACGGTTCCTTCTGCGCCAGCCACGCGAGACGCGCTGCGGCCGAGTGACGCACCAGGAACCGTCCCCGGTGCGTCAGTCCAGCGACGAGCAGGGGCCGGGCGACGCAAGAGGAACCGTCCCCGGTGCGTCTCCCCGGTGCGTCAGGGGAACCGGCCCGTATTCCCGCCGTGTCGATTTCCCATGAGTGCAGGGGATCGCTGCACGTCTGAGCGACCTTGGTCCACGGAGGTGAATCGGCTACTCGGCGCTGATTAGCCTGAACGTCAGGAGGCGCGCTGGGAGTTGCCCTGGGTATTCAACGAGGAGCCCGGTCGCCGGCGCTGCAACGAGGACGAGGGGGCTACGTGAGAAAGCTGGCTGTTGACGTCGTGGTCATCGGCGGCGGTTCCACCGGAGCCGGAGTGGTTCGCGACGTCGCGATGCGCGGGTACAGCACCGTGCTGCTCGACAGGGCCGATCTCGGCCAGGGGACCACCGGGCGGTTCCACGGACTGCTGCACTCGGGCGGCAGGTACGTCGTGAGCGACCCGCTGTCGGCCACGGAGTGCGCGCAGGAGAACGCGATCCTGAGCCGCATCCAGGCCTCGGCGATCGAGACCACCGGCGGCTACTTCGTGACCGCACCGGACGACGACCCGGGCTTCGCCGACAAGTTCCTGGAGGGTGCGGCGAAGACGGGCGTGCCCGCGCAGGAGATCAGCGTCGCCGAGGCGCTGCGCAACGAGCCGAGGCTCAACCGGGGGATCCTGCGGGCCATCGAGGTGGAGGACGGCTCGGTGGACGGCTGGCAGCTCGTGTGGGGCGCGGCGAACTCGGCGAAGGCGTACGGTGCCCAGATCCTGACCTACACCACGGTCACCGGCATCGAGACCGCCGACGGGAAGGTCACCGCTGTCCGCGCCCGCGACCTGAAGAACGGCGAGGACGTGGTCATCGACTGCTCCTTCGTGCTGAACTGCGCCGGGCCCTGGGCCGGCCAGATCGCCGGGATGGCCGGTGCCGAACCTGTGGACGTCGTCCCCGGCCGCGGCATCATGATCGCGATGAACCACCGGCTGGTGAACCGCGTGGTCAACCGCTGCATCTACCCCGCCGACGGCGACATCCTCGTTCCCGTGCACACCGTGAGCATCATCGGCACCACGGACGTGAAGGTCGACGACCCCGACAACCTCGCGATCGAGCACAACGAGGTCCAGCAGATGCTGGACGCCGGCGAGGTGCTGATCCCCGGCTTCCGGAAGAGCCGTGCGCTGCACGCCTGGGCCGGTGCCCGTCCGTTGATCAAGGACAAGCGGGTCTCCTCCTCCGACACCCGTCACATGAGCCGCGGCATGGCCGTCATCGACCACACCGAGCGGGACGGCATCGACGGCATGCTGACCATCGGCGGTGGCAAGCTGACCACCTACCGGCTGATGGCCGAGCACATCGTCGACGCCATGTGCGACAAGCTCGGCGAGAAGCGGGCCTGCCGTACCGCCGAGGAGGCCATCCCCGGCTCGGAGTCGGGCAAGAACTACCTGGTCACGCACCGGCTCGAGGAGCGTGAGCACGACCGGCTGGACGAGCAGATCATCTGCGAGTGCGAGCTGATGAGCCGCCGGATGTTCACCGACGCCCTCGCCAACCAGCCCAAGGGCACGTTCGACGATCTGCGCCGCCAGCTGCGGCTCGGCATGGGTCCCTGCCAGGGCGGCTTCTGCTCCATGCGGGCCACCGGTATCGCGCTGGAGAGCGACCACATCGACATCGAGCGCGCGACCGGCCTGCTGCGGCTGTTCCTGAAGAACCGCTGGATCGGCCTGTGGCCCATCCTGTACGGCGACCAGGTGCGCCAGACCGCACTGGACAACTGGATCTTCCAGGGCACGCTCGACGTCGAGCACCTGCCCCAGCCCGAGAGCGAGGTGGCACTGTGAGCCGCGTCATCGTCATCGGCGCGGGCCTCGCCGGCCTCGTCGCCGCCAACCGGCTGGCGTCGGCCGGAGCAGGCGTCACCCTGCTCACCAAGGGCATCGGCGGCCTGCAGCTCGGCCAGGGCACCATCGACGTGCTCGGGTACGCGCCCGACCGGGTCACCAATCCCGTGCTCACCCTGATGGCGCTGGCCTCGTCCCGCTCCGAGCACCCGTACGCCACCATCGGCGCCGGACCCGTCCACGCGGGCATCGACTACCTGAAGGAGCTGCTGCCCGACCTCCTCGTGGGCGACGCCGAGGCCAACTACCAGCTGCCGACCGCGGTGGGTGCCATCCGTCCGACCTGCCTGGTGCAGCCCAGCATGCTGGCCGGGCACGTCAAGGACGGCGCCAAGCTCGCGATCGTCGGCGTCCGACGGCTCAAGGACTTCCACCCCCGTCTGGTTGCGGAGAACCTGGCCCGCACGACCCTCCCCGACGGCGGACGCCTGAGCACCCGTGCGGTGAGCGTCGACGTGCCTGCGCGCGACGGTGAGGTTGACTCCTCCGGCCTCACATACGCCCGCGCCTTCGACGACCCGGGCTTCCGCGGACGGTTCGCTGCTGCGCTGTCGCCGCTCCTCGAGGCGGACGAGGTCGTGGGCATGCCGGCCATCATCGGCCTCAGGGACCCGATCGCGTGGCGCGACTTCGCCGAGAAGCTGGGCCACGCCGTGTTCGAGATCCCGCTGCCGCCGCCCTCGGTGCCGGGCATGCGCATCAACGAGGCCCTGGTCGCCAAGGCCAAGGCTGCAGGCGTCCGTGTGGTCAACGGCACCCGGGTGGTCTCGGCCCGCGTCGAGGACGGGGTGGTGAAGGGCGTGACGATGGCGACCGCGGGAGCGGACCGCGAGTTCACCGGGGACGCCTTCGTGCTGGCCACCGGAGGCTTCGAGTCCGGCGCGCTCGCCCTCGACTCCTACGGCACGGCCACAGAGACCCTCTTCGGGCTGCCCCTGGCCGGCACCGGGGACGGCCCGCTCGTGCACGGCGACTACTGGGGCGCCGAGCAGCCGCTGTTCAAGGTCGGCGTGCGGGTCGGCCAGGACATGCGGGTACTGGACGCTGCAGGCGCGGTGGTCCATTCCAACCTCTTCGCTGCGGGCGGCATCATCGGCGGCTCGTCGCGGTGGGCGGAGAAGTCCGGCGACGGCATCGCCCTGGGTAGTGCAGTCCAAGCCGCAGACTCGATCCTGAAGGAGTGGTCATGACCCCCGAAAGCCTTGAGTTCGCCGGGCACGAGCTCGCCCGGGCGAGCCTGGACGCGTGCGTGAAGTGCACGATCTGCGAGACGATGTGCCCGGTGTCCGCGGTGACGCCGCTGTTCTCGGGCCCGAAGTTCGTGGGGCCCCAGGCCGAGCGCTTCCGCAACGGTGACAGTGTGGACCACTCCCTCGACTACTGCTCCTCCTGCGGCACGTGCACGCTGGTCTGCCCCCAAGGCGTCCAGATCGCCGAGCTGAACAGCCAGGCCCGCGCCGTGATGAAGGCCGACCACATGCCGCTGCGCGACAAGCTGATCGGCCAGACCGTCCTGATGGGCAAGGCGATGACGCCGGTGGCGCCGATCGCCCGCGCCGCCCTGCACAACAAGCCCATCCGGGCGATGATGGAAGCCGTGGTGAAGGTCCACCGGAACGCCCCGATGCCCCCGCCGCAAGGGCAGACGTTCGCCGGCTGGTGGGCGAAGCGTCCCAGGCCGACGAAGGCAGCAACCCGTGGCGCCGTGGTGTTCTTCCACGGCTGCGCCGGCGGCTACTTCGAGGTCGAGACGTCGAAGAAGTCGGTGGAGGTTCTGGAGCACCTGGGCTACGAGGTCATCGTGCCCAAGCAGGGCTGCTGCGGCCTCGCCCAGCAGTCCAACGGCCTGTTCGACCAGGCGACGGCGTCGGTCCTGAAGCTCTGCGACGACCTCCGGGGCGCCGGCAAGGACCTCACCATCATCTCCTCGTCCGGTTCCTGCACGGGCATGCTCAAGCACGAGGCACACGAGATCATGGGCGTCAGCGACGAGAAGCTCAAGGACGTCGGGACGCGCATCCGCGACATCATGGAGTTCCTGCTCGACCTGCACGACGCCGGTGAGCTGCCGACGGACTTCGCCGAGATCGGCATGACCGTGCCCTACCACGCGCCGTGCCAGCTGAAGAGCCAGGGCATGGGAATGCCGGCGGTCGAGGTGCTCAAGCTGATCCCTGGCCTGACCGTGGTCGAGTCGGGGGCGGTCTGCTGCGGAATCGCCGGCACCTATGGCCTGAAGAAGGAGAAGTACGACATCGCGCAGGCGGTCGGGCGTCCCCTCTTCGACATGGTGAAGAGGACGAACCCCGACCTGGCGCTGTGCGACACCGAGACGTGCCGCTGGCAGATCGAGCAGTCCTCGGGCGTGAAGACCGAGCACCCGATCTTCCTCGTCCACCGGGCGTACGGCCTGTCCTAGGGGCCCGCACCGCGGGCCGCCGCCACTAACGCCGCGCGCCGAAGGCCCGGACGAAGACCGGCACCTGGGGGGTCGACGCGGCCTTGTCGTAGCGGTACCCGGCCGCGTCGAAGTCCTTGAGCGCCCCGGGTGTGCGGACGCGGTTGAGCACCAGCCAGGCGGCCAGTTCGCCCCGGGCGCGCTTGGCGCAGAACGAGACCACCCCGCGCCTGCCGCGGGCGTCGGTGTCCTCGAAGCGGGGCGAGACCACCCGCGCACCCAACTCGTCCGCGCGCACCGAGCCGTAGTACTCCGAGGACGCGAGGTTCACGACCACTCGGGCGCCGGGTGCGGCGGCGAGGTCCTCGCGGAGCACCCGCGTGATGGTGGAGCCCCACCAGTCGTACAGCGAGCTGCCCCGTGGGCTCGCCACCCGGCTGCCCATCTCCAGGCGATAGGGCTGCATGAGGTCGAGCGGACGCAGCACGCCGTACAGCCCCGAGAGGATCCGGACCGTCTTCTGCGCCTCGGTGTAGTCCCTGGTGGCGAAACGCTCCCGCACGTTGAGGCCCTGGTAGACGTCGCCGTTGAACGCCAGGACGGCCGGACGGGCGTTGCGCCGGGTGAACGGCGTGGAGAACATGGCCCAACGGGCCGCGTTCAACGCGGCGAGCTCGTCGGAGATGTCGGCGAGCGCGGCGAGGTCCGCCACCGACTTGGTGCGCATGATCTCGACCAGCTGCTGCGACTCCTCCAGCAGCCTGGGCTGGGTCGCAGTGACTCTCGGCAGCTTCGACTCGTAGTCCAGCGACTTCGCCGGTGACAGCAGGATCAGCATGGTCGCGAGCGTACCGATGCCGACCAGTGAAGGAGACCCGGGTCGGCGCTCGGGGAGACGTCGAGCGCTGCTGGCGCGCCTCCCCTGGCCGCGCCTGAACGCCGAGATGCCGGGCCCCGAAGGGCCCGGCATCTCGGGACGGTCCGTGCTGTCCGGTTCCGGGAACCGGCCGCGGTCCGGCTACTTGGCGGCGCGGAGCGACCGCGCGCCCGGACGGACGACCCGCTTGAGGTCGGTCTCGGCAGGAGCCTCGCTGAGCGCCTGCTCAACCTCGTCCAGGCCGTACAGGCCCGTGACCAGGGGATCGAGGTCCACCAGCCCGGCCTCGACCAGGCGGATGCCCAGCGGCCAGGTGTCGGTGTACCGGAAGATCCCGGTCACACTGAGCTCACGGCTGGTGACGATGCCCACCGGCAGCGGGAGGACGTCCTCGCCCATGCCGACGAGCACGACCTTGCCCGCGGGCTTGACCTGCTTGATGCCGGAGATGATGGCGGGCGTGACACCACAGCAGTCGACGAACGCATCCGCCTCGACGGCCAGGTACTCCGCCGATCCCGGCTCGACGACGCGCGTCGCACCGTGCTTCAGGGCGATCGCCCGTCGACCCTCGCTCGGCTCGCTGATCACGATGTCGACAGCGCCGAAGGCGCGGGCCGCCTGGGCAGTGATGATGCCGATCGGGCCACCACCGGCGATCAGGACGGTCGAGCCCGGCCCGATCTCAGCCTTCTTGATGGCCGCCAGACCGACGGACAGCGGCTCGAGCATCGCGGCGGCGTCGTCACTGATGCTGTCCGGGATCGGGTAGGCGAACTTCGCCTGAATCGTCACGTACTCGCCGAACGCGCCGTCGATCGGCGGCGTGGCGTAGAACTCCATCCTGGGGCACAGGTTGTACTTGCCGGACATGCAGTACTCGCACTCGCCGCAGGCGCGCTGCGGCTCGACCGCAACCCGCTGACCGACCCGGGCGGGGTCCACGTCGCCGCCGACGGCGACGATCGTTCCGCCGAGCTCGTGCCCAAGGACGATCGGCTTCTCGACGACGAAGTCGCCGATGCGCCCGTGCTTGTAGTAGTGCACATCAGAGCCACAGACGCCGACGCTGCCAACCTGCACCAGCACCTCGTCCGCGGCGGGCTGCGGCACGGGACGCTGCTCGAGCTCCTCGACGCCCACGCCCTTCATCACGCTGACCCACATGTCCATCGGAATCTCGGACACGGTCCCACCTCTCTGTTCTCGAAAGACGAGCTGGCGCTCGTCGCTGGGTGGTGTGGGGGCTGCGAAGTCTGCGCAGCCCCCACCCCCGACACTCACTTGATGAGGCCGGCCTTCTTGTACATGTCGACGTACTGCGCGGCATTCGTCGAATCGATCACCGGGGCGTCGATGTCCTTGTCGACCTGCTTCTCCTTGCCGGTGAGCAGGTCGTGCACGGCGCTCATGTTGAGCTTGGCGAGGTCGCCCGCGGACTGCAGGGTGGTCGCGGTCATCTTGCCGTCCTGGATGAGGAGGCAGGCCTCAGGCGTGCCGTCCGTGCCGTAGGCGAGGATCTTGCTCAACTCCGGCTTGGTCTGGGCGGCCTCCAGGGCGCCGGCGGCCATGTTGTCGTTCATGGACACGATCGCGTCGATCTTCGGGTTGGCGGTGATCCAGTCCTCCATGAGCTTCATCGCCTCGTCCTTGTTCCAGTTGGCGATCTGCTCACCCACGACCTTGACGTCGGGGCGCTTGTCGAGGAACTCGGCCTGCCAGGCCTTGCGGCGCTCGGTGGCGTGGAAGTTGCCGGCCGGGCCGTTCAGGATGACGACCTTGCCACCCTGGGGGACGTCCTTGGCCGCACGCATGGCGACACCGGCACCCTGGTCGTAGGGCTTGGCATCGATCGAAGACGCACCCGGGATGTTCGCGATCCGGGCGTTGGTCGTGATCGCGATGATGCCGGCCTGGACGATCTTCTCGACGTAGGGACGCTGTGCCTCACCGTTGTTCGGCTGCACGATGATCGCGTTGTACTTGTTCGAGATCGCGTTCTCGATCAGCGTGTTCTGCTTGTCGTCGTTGGCCTCGCCGTCGAACACGTCCAGCGTCATGTCCGGGTACGCGGCGGCCGCGCTCTTCATCTCGTTGGCCAGCCACGCCGCGAAGGAGTCGGCCTGTGCACGGGCGATGTAGGCCACGCGGTAGCTCTTGGCGCCCTCGGACGCCGCGCCGCTGGGCGACGTCGATGCCTGAGGGGTGGTCGCGCAGCCGGCGAAGACCGCGCTGGTGACGGCGATTGCTGCGGCGACCATTGCGCCGCGGCGAGAAAGCTTGCTCACTTCTGGTTCCTTTCGTTGGTACAGCTGGGTGGTTCTTTCTTTGAGGAAATCTGTGGGGGTGGGGGCGCCGCTGGAGTAGCCGCGGGGCTCAGTTGTTGCTGACCGGCCTTGTGCTCTCGGTGGCCTTCTGCGGCCTGGCCGGCTTGTCGTCCTTGAGGATCACGTGCGCCCGCCGGGCCCGCTTGCTGCGGATGTCGTACATCACGGCGATCGCGATGATGATTCCCTTGGTGATCTGCTGGACGTAGGACTGCACGCCGACGAGGTTCATGATGTTGTTCAGCAGGCCGATGATGAAGGCGCCCGCGAGGGTTCCCAGGGTCGTTCCGACGCCACCGGTGAAGCTCGTCCCACCGACGACCGCTGAGGTGAGGCCCTCCATCTCGTAGCCCACCGCACCGTTCGGCAGCCCGGCGTTCACGCGGCTCATGAACAGCACGCCGGCCAGGCCGACGAACGCGCCGTTGAGCACGAACGCCTGGTACTTGGTCCATCGGACGTTGATGCCGGATGCCCGCGCGGCCACCTCGTTGCCACCGACCGCGTAGATCGCGCGGCCGTACCTGGTCTGCGTCACCAGATAGCCGGTGAGCGCGAGGACAGCGACCAGGAACAGCACCGGCACCGGGAGCGGCCCGATCGATCCCTGTCCCAGCCAGGTGAACCCGCCGAGCTGCAGGATGTTCTGGCCGTTCGTGTAGAGCAGGACCGAGCCCCTGGCCACCATGCCGACCGCGAGGGTGGCGATGAAGGCGGGAACCTCGAAGTTGGCAACCATCACGGCGTTGATCAGGTTGCAGAAGATGCCGATGAAGATGCCGACGGCGAGGGCGAGCACCAGGCTCCCCGTCGCGCGATAGGTGACTGCCGACATGACGCCGGCCAGCGCGAGCACGGATCCCGCCGAGAGGTCGATCATCCCGCAGATGATGAGCATCATCTGGCCGAAGGCCAGGATGGTGGTCACCGTCAGCTGGCGCGGGATGTTCGTCATGTTCTCCGGGCTGAGGAAGTTCGGGCTCAGGAACGAACTCCCGATGAACATGGCGAACAGGACCAGGTAGATCGAGAACCGGTTGAGGTTCAGCTTTGCAAGATTCATCAGATGTCACCCCTGGTGCGAGATTTCACTCATCGCGTATTTGAGAATGGTTTCCTGGCTGAATTGCTCCCGGGTCAGTTCGCCCGTGAGCCGCCCGGCGGACATGACGTAGATCCGGTCGCACATGCCGATGAGCTCGGGGAGCTCGGAGGAGATCATCAGCAAGCCCTTGCCCTGCCGGGCGAGGTCAGTCATGAGCCGGTAGATCTCGAACTTGGCGCCGACGTCGATGCCACGCGTCGGCTCGTCGAGGAGGAGCACCTCGGGGTCGGTGAGGAGCCACTTCGCGAGGAGGACCTTCTGCTGGTTGCCTCCGCTGAGCGACTGGATCATCGTGTCGTTGCCCGGAGCCTTCACCGCCATCGCCCTGAAGTACTCAGTGACCAGGCCGTCCTCCACCTGGCGATGGGCCCGGCCGCCGTAGACCACCTTGTGCAGGCTCGCGATCGTGGCGTTCGTGCGGATGGACAGCACGGGGAGGATGCCCATCAGGCGTCGGTCCTCCGGCAGCATCGCGATGCCGTTGCGGATGGCGTCGCGGGGGCTGCTGATCGACACCTTGGTCCCGTTGACGAGGATCTCCCCCGAGTCGTGCGGGTCCAGCCCGAAGATCGACTGCACGGCTTCGCTCCGGCCGGCGCCGACCAGGCCGGCCAGTCCGACGATCTCGCCGCTGTGGACGCGCATCGAGATGTCGGTGAAGACGTGCTCGCGGTGCAGGTCGCGGACCTCGAGGACCGTGTCACCGATCGGCAGGTGTTCCTTGGGGTACTGGTTGTCCAGCTTGCGCCCGACCATCCGGGAGATGACGTCGTCGAGGGTCAGGTCGGAGGCCCTGTCGGTGCTGACCACGGCGCCGTCGCGGAGGATCGTGATGTCGTCGGCGATCCTGAAGACCTCGTCCATCTTGTGCGAGATGTAGACGATGGACACGCCCTCGCTCCGCAGCAGGTCGATCTTGGCAAACAGGTTCTCCACGTCCCGCTGCGCGATCGCCGAGGTGGGCTCGTCCATGATCAGGACGTCGGCCTTGTGGTAGACCGCACGCAGGATCTCGAGCATCTGCACGTCGGAGACGGTGAGCGTGTTGAGCTTCTGGTCGATCGAGTACGGCAGCCCCTCGCGCTTGAGGATGGCCTCGGCCTCGCTGCGGACGAAGCTCCAGTCGACCCGGGGGCCCTTGCGCGGCAGGCGACCGAGGAAGAAGTTCTCGGCGACCGTCATGTGCGGGACGTAGTTGAGTTCCTGGGCGATCATGGCGATCCCGTGCTCGCGGGCCTGGATCGGCGTCTTGATCGTGACCGGCTCGTCGTCGATGTAGAGCTGGCCGGCGTCGGGCTGGTAGAGGCCGTTGACGATCTTCATCAGCGTCGACTTGCCGGCGCCGTTCTCCCCGCACAGCGCGTGCACGGTGCCCTTGCGGACGGCGAACGTCACATTGTTCAGCGCACGGACGCCCGGGAAGGACTTCTCCACGCCTTCAACGCGCAGCTTGTACTGGCTCACTGTGGTCCTCCTCTCCGCCCGTGGTCGCGGTGGGATCGGTCATGCGTCATTTCCTCGCGCTCCCGTGTGCCACGGGCTCAGCTCGCCCGGCTGGCGACGAGGTGGCAGGTCTCCTGGTAGCGCTCCTGAATGGCCGGGTCGTGGTCCCCCATGAACTCCGACGCCATCCGGGGAACCCAGTTCGGCGGTTGCTCACCGCCGGCCAGAACCCACGCCGCCTGTCGGGCGGCACCGTCGGCCACGTACTCGCCGCGCTCGGGGACGATCACCGGCAGGTCGAGGACCGACGGGGCGATTCGCCGTACGGCCTCACTCTGGGCGCCGCCGCCGATGAGCCGGACGCCGGTCACCTGTACGCCGATGGCGCGCATGGCGCGGATGCCCTCGCCGACGCCGCAGAGCATGCCTTCGACGGCCGCCCTGGCGATGTTGGCCGGGGTGAGGTTCGACAGCCGGATGCCGTGAAGGGCGCCGGTGGCGTCCGGCAGGTTGGGGCTGCGTTCACCTTCGAGGTACGGCACGCACACCAGCCCCTCGGCGCCGGGTGGCGCGGAGAGGGCCAGCTGGCTGAACCGGGCGTGGTCGACTCCGAGGAGGCCGGCGAACACGTCGAGCACCCGGGAGGCGTTCAGCGTGCACACCAGCGGCAGGAAGTTGCCGGTCGCATCGGCGAAGCCGGTGACCAGTCCGGACGGGTCGTGCGTGGGTTCGGTGCTGACCAGGGACACGACGCCGGAGGTGCCCAGTGACATCGCCACCTGGCCGGGCTCCAGGCCGAGGCCAAGGGCAGCACCGGCGTTGTCGCCGCAGCCGGGCCCGAGAAGGATCTCCCGACCGTCGAGGAGCACGGTTCCCATCGGCTCGTGCGGCCCGAGGATCTTGGGGAGAGCCAGCGGACGGCTGTCTCCGATCGCGCGGGCCACGATGTCCTCGCGGTAGCTGCTGGTGGCCGGGTCGAAGTAGCCGGTGCCGGATGCGTCCGAGCGGTCCGTGGACAGCGTCTCGAGGTCGTGGCCCATGAGCTTCCAGCTGATCCAGTCGTGGGGCAGTGCCACCGCGACCGTCCGGGCCAGGTTCTGCGGTTCGGACCGGGCGAGCCAGCGGAGCTTCGACACCGTGATGGATGCGACCGGCACAACGCCGGTCGCGTCGGCCCACACCTGGCGTCCGCGCTCGATGTCGCCGTCGCCGCTCTCGGCGATCAGGTCGTCGGCGTCCTTCGCCGAACGCGTGTCGTTCCACAGGATGGCGTTCCGCACGACCCGCCCGCGCTCATCGAGAGCGACCATGCCGTGCTGCTGGCCCCCGATCGCCATCGCCCGGACGTCCTCGAGGCCGCCGGCCTGCCGGATGGCCTCCTGGAGCGCGCGCATCCAGATCTCGGGATCGACTTCGGTCCCGCTGGCATGCCTCGCCACTCCCGAGCGCAGGAGCGTGCCGCTCTCCGCGTCCCGGATCATGACCTTGCACGACTGCGTGGACGAGTCCACCCCCGCCACCAAGGTTCGCTTCATCGCGGTCCCTTCATCAACAGCTTTGTTGCCGGAATCAACTTAAGGCAGCTCGAACTATGTTCGTCAAGTCAACCAACCGTCAAGTTGTCGGCTGAGCATCTTCCTCCGACTAGGGAGTGGTTGATGGCATGGGCGGACATAAGTGCAGTCCGCAACATTGGGCTGAGACGGCATACACTTGCGTCAGGATCTATCAACGAGGAGAACCGTGAGTGTCGGCGGGCTCAGCCAAGCGGCCGCTGCCGGCTCCGGGGCGAGTTCCTACTCGCTTCGGCAGCACAATCTGTCTCTGCTGGCGTTGGCAGTCGCCCAGGCGCCGTCACCGCTGTCGCGCGCCGACCTCGCCGCGGCCACCGGCCTCAACCGTTCGACCCTCACCCGACTCGCCGAGCACCTCCTCGCGCAGGGCATCGTCGTGGAGCGCGGGGCGCGGGCCGCCCTGACCGGCAGGCCCTCGGTGCCGCTCCACCCCGCACCACACACCTACGTCGCGGTGGGCGCCGAGATCGCCCCGGAGTACCTCGAGCTCTGCGTCGTCGACCTGACCGGTTCGATCCTCGTCGAGCGTCACCACGAGTTCGCGGTCGGGCTGCCACAACGCGCATCGCTGCTGGCGGAGTTCGCCCACACGGTCAACGAGTTGCAGAAGCAGGTCACGGCGTCCGGGATGGTGCTCGTCGGGGTCTCCTGCGGGCTGCCGGGGCTCGTCGACTCCGACGGCTACCTGCACCTCGCGCCGAACCTCGGCTGGCGCGACGTCGATCTGAAGGCGGCCGTGCGCGACAGCGGCACGGACCTCGACGTGACGTTCCACAACTCCGCCGGCCTGGCGGCCTATGCCGAGACCCGCGCCCGCAGCCGGCGTGGACAGCCGCTGGAGGACTTCCTCTTCGTCACCGGGTCCTCCGGCATCGGATCGGCCCTCGTGCGCCGGGGAGAGGTGGAGAACGGCACCCGGGGCTGGGCCGGGGAACTCGGCCACATCGTCGTGCCGGACGCGGAGGGATTGTGCTCCTGCGGAGCGCGCGGATGCCTGGAGACCGTGGCATCCCACGACGCGATTCTGGAGAACGCCGGTTTCGGCCGCTCGGCGCCTCTGGGCAAGCTGTTCGCGGCCCTGAGCAGGGGGGATCGGCGCGCATCCGACTCCGTCCGCCTGGCCGGACGCGCTCTCGGCACCGCGCTGTCGTCCTACCTGAACCTCGTCGACACCCCGGTCGTGGTGCTGGGGAGCCTCCTCGAGCGCCTCTACGCGCATCTGGCGCCCGAGATCGAGCAGGCACTGAGCCAGCATGTGCTGAGCCACGGCTGGGCGCCGGTTCAGATCTCGAGGGCCACCGCGGGCCCGCACATGGTCAGCGAGGGCGCGGCGTGGCAGGTGCTCATGAACTTCCTCCAGCGCCCGGACGAGTGGCGGCACCTCGCTGACGGAGCCCTCACCTACTACTCGGTGGATGAGACCCCGGAGGTCACCGTCGAGTGAGCGGGGCGGCGGCGGCCCGGGAATGCCGCGGGCGTCTGCGCGGTTACGCGGGAAGAAGCAACCGTGGTGCCGGTAAGGTTGGCACCCTCCCGAATCGCCTGCGAGGAACCCCATGTCCGAGACCCGTGAGGTCATCATCATCGGCTCCGGCCCGTCCGGTTATGCGGCCGCGATCTACACCGCTCGCGCCGGCCTGAAGCCCCTCGTGTTCGAGGGAGCGCTGGCTGCCGGCGGCGCCCTCATGAACACCACAGAGGTCGAGAACTACCCCGGCTTCACCGACGGCATCATGGGCCCGGACCTGATGCTGGCCATGCGTGCCCAGGCGGAACGCTTCGGCGCGGAGATCCTCACCGACGACGTCACCTCGGTCGACCTCATGGGCCAGGTCAAGCGGGTCACCGACGCCGAGGGCAACGAGTACTCCGCCCACGCGGTGATCCTGGCGATGGGCTCTGGCTACCGGAAGCTCGGCCTGCCGGCGGAGGAGAAGTTCAGCGGACGCGGCGTCTCGTGGTGCGCGACCTGCGACGGGTTCTTCTTCCGTGACAAGGACATCGCGGTCGTCGGCGGGGGCGACTCGGCGCTGGAGGAGGCCACCTTCCTCACCCGGTTCGCCAACTCCGTGACCCTGATCCACCGCCGCGACGAGCTGCGCGGCTCGAAGATCATGGTCGACCGTGCGATGGCCGACCCGAAGATCCGGTTCGCCTGGAATTCGGTCGTGACCGATCTGGTGGGCGAGCAGGGCCTGAGTGGCATCGTGCTCACCGACACCGTCACCGGGACCACCCGTGAACTGCCCGCCCAGGGGCTCTTCGTCGCCATCGGCCACGACCCGCGCTCCGAGATCGTCCGGGGCCAGGTCGAGGTCGACGCCGCCGGCTACGTCGTCGTGGATGCCCCGAGCACCCGCACCAACGTCCCCGGCGTGTTCGCGGCCGGCGACCTCGTCGACCACACCTATCGGCAGGCCATCACCGCTGCCGGCACGGGCTGTGCGGCCGCCCTGGATGCCGAGCGCTACCTCGCGGCGCTGTCGGACGCAGCCACTAGCCTCACCCCCGAACCCGCCAACGCGTAAGGAGTCCCACCCATGGCGAATGTTGCCGACGTCACCGACGCCACCTTCGGCGAACTGGTGCTGAAGTCGTCCAAGCCGGTCGTCATCGACTACTGGGCCGACTGGTGCGCACCGTGCAAGCAGTTGTCGCCGATCATCGACGAGCTCGCCCGCGACTACGGCGACAAGGTGACCTTCCTGAAGCTGGACACCAACGAGAACACGCAGGTGCCCACCCAGCAGGGCGTTCTCGGCCTGCCGACCATCCAGGTGTTCGTGGGTGGCGAGGTGGTGAAGTCGCTGACCGGCGCCAAGCCCAAGTCGGTGCTGCTGCGCGCCATCGAGGAATACCTCTGAGCTGACCCGCCCGAGAGCCCCCGGCCGATGACGCCGGGGGCTTTCGCTTTGCCGACCGGCCCCCGGCCCTCCACAGCCGCCCCCGATGTTCACGTCCGCCCCCGAGATTTCGAGGGCGTTCGTGATTCTCGGGGGCGTTTGCGGCCGAAGGCGTCAGGCGGCGAGGTGGAAGGTGTTGGCGAAGCGGTCGAGCAGCTCTGCCCGTCCGTGGATCACCTCGACCACCCCGGTGGCGATCGCCCGGTCGGGAGCCAGCTCGCCGGAGATCAGCCGGCGGATCTCGGGACCGGCGGCGAAGGCCAGGTCGGCCGGCCCGTCGCCGCGAGCCACGTCCAGGGACGCGCCGTCCACGCGAATCCTGAGACCGGCCGGGCCGAAGTGCGCGGCGTACGCGGTCGGGGGGAGCCCGGCGGCGACCTGTGGACGGAAGGCCGTCCGCAGGGCCATCGTCATCGAGTCGGGAGTGATGATCTGTTCGGGCCGCGGCTCGCCCATCGCCTTGAACCCCCACGCGCCGAGGGCCAACACCACGGGTTCGAGTTCGCGGCCGTAGGGCGTCAACTCGTAGACGATGACGCGCGATCGCGGCATCCGGCGGATGACACCGGCCGCCTGCAGCTCCTTCAACCGCGCTGCGAGGATGTTGCTCGGGATCCGGGGGAGGCCGGCAGCCAGTTCGCCGTAGCGCCGCGGTCCGACGAGGAGGTCCCGCACGATGAGCAGCGCCCACCGCTCCCCCACCAGCTCGAGGGCCTGGGTGATCCCGCAGTACTGCCCGTAGTCGCGTGCGGCCATCGACCTCAGGCCTGCTGGTTCGCGAACGCCTCTGGCCCCTGCTCCGCCGCCACCGGGTCCATCCAGCCGAACTCCAGGATGTTGCCGTCCGGGTCGGTGACCTGCCGCTGGTACATGAACCCGTAGTCGGACGGGGGCTGCTCCTCCGTCCCACCGGCTGCCAGCCCGGCCGCCGCCGTCTGGTCGACCGCTTCGCGCGACTCGAGGAAGATCGCCGTCGACACCGTGGGGTTCACCGCGTTGTCGCCGAGGGGCTTGTCGGTGAACGTCTGGAAGAAGTCCCGCACCAGGATCATGAAGTAGCTGGCGCCGTCCTCCACCACGACGCAGGCGGCGTTGTGGTCGGTGAACTTGGGGTTGATGGTGAAACCGACCGCCGTGTAGAACCGCTTCGCGCGCTCGAGGTCGGTCACGGGGAGATTGACGAACATCGACTTCATGGTTTCTTCCTCTCGTCCATCCGGTTGATGGCACCACACTTGCAAAAAGCAAGTGCTCAGGGAAGGTCGTCGAATTGCGCAGGGACGCAGGTCGGCGGGAGCCGGGGCTCTCAGGTGCGGTTGACGCGTCCGGAGATGGCGCCCCCCGCGGGCTCCGGGGGGACGGCCGGGCGTAGCGACTCCAGGAAACGCTCGAAGACATTGCGGACGCCGTTCCGCTCCCCTGCCACGGCCCGGTCGAGTTCGAGCCGCCAGATCCGGTCGTCGCGGCCGCGGACGAAGCCGACCGCGCGGAGGAAGTCGCGAGGAGGTGCCTCGCACCGGACGTTGCTCCGGCTGCCGCGGGCCTCGATCACGCGGGCCTTCCGGGCCACCAGGCCTGCGGCCGCCCCCTGGACCAACTGCCGGCCGTAACCCGCGCCACGGGACGCAGGGCTCACCCAGGCCGACATGACCATGGCATGGCCGGGCTCCTCCAGCGGCGCGAGCAGCAGCGCACCGGTGACCTCGCCGTCCACGGACAGCTTCACTCCGCACCAGCCCCAGACCGTGGCCGCGGAGATAGCCCACGGGGTGTCCTTCGGGACGGTTCGTCCGCAGTAGGGGCAGGCGAGGGTCGGCAACTCCGACAGCGTCACCATCGACAACCTCGGCATGCCACCCCCTTCGGCTGTGGGAATCCACCCTGCGGGTGGGTCGGTTTCATCCTAGGCGGAAGGTGCGGCAGTCTGGTGCGGTGAGCCTCCCAGAGCCGTCCCGCCGCGACACCCGGCTGGACACCTACATCGACGCTTACGCCGAGCGCACGCACGGCCTGACGGTTTCCGCCGTCCGAGCCCTGTTCGCGGTGGCGAACCGTCCCGAGGTGGTCTCACTGGCCGGCGGCATGCCGAACATCGCCGACCTCCCCCGCGAAGCGCTGGCCAAGGCCGTCGACCGTCTGATCAGTGAGCGCGGCACCCAGGCGATGCAGTACGGCTCGGGGCAGGGCGAGCCGTTCATGCGGGAGAAGATCGTCGAGGTGATGTCGGAGGAGCAGATCCATGCCCACGCCGACGACATCGTGGTCACCTGCGGTTCGCAGCAGGCACTGGACCTGGTGACGCGCGTGTTCTGCGACCCGGGGGACGTGGTCCTGGCCGAGGCGCCGAGCTACGTGGGGGCTCTGGGGACCTTCCACGCCTACCAGTGCCAGGTGGTCCACGTCGCGATGGACGACGCAGGGATCGACCCGGTCGCGCTGCGGGGCGCGCTGGTCTCGCTCCGGGCGGCGGGCAAGCGGGTCAAGTTCCTCTACACCATCCCGAACTTCCAGAACCCCACCGGCGTCACCCAGACCGTCGAGCGCCGCCGCGCGATCATCGAGATCGCGAAGGAGCACGACCTGCTGATCATCGAGGACAATCCCTACGGACTGCTCACCCTGGACGCCGCGCCCATGCCTGCGCTGCGCTCGATGGACGCGGACAACGTGATCTACCTCGGCTCCTTCTCCAAGATCTTCGCCCCGGGCTTCCGGGTGGGCTGGGCGCTCGCTCCGCACGCCGTCCGGGAGAAGCTCGTGCTCACCCAGGAGGCGGCCACGCTCTGCCCGCCGGTCTTCAGCCAGTTCGCGATCGCCACCTACCTGGAGGAGTTCGACTGGCGCAGCCAGATCACCGTGTTCCGCGACATGTACCGCGAGCGCAGGGACGCGATGCTGGCCGGCCTGGGCGAGTACATGCTCGACGGCACCACCTGGACGCAGCCGCAGGGCGGGTTCTTCGTCTGGGTCACGCTGCCCGAGGGCGTCGACTCGCAGGCGATGCTGCCGCGCGCGGTCACCGCCCGCGTCGCCTACACCCCGGGCACCGCCTTCTACGCCGACGGGTTGGGCAGCCGCAACATGCGACTGTCGTTCTGCTTTCCCACCGCCGAGCGCATCCTCGAGGGCACCCGCCGACTCGGCGAAGTGCTCCAGCAGGAGTTGGAGATGAACCGCACCTTCGGCATCGGCTTCCAGACCCCGCGTCACCACGACCTCAGCTTTGGCCCGGCTCCAGACATCAGTTAGGCGAATCCCATGACCGAATCCCCCACCCACGGCCCCATCGTCGTGCTCGCCGGCGGGCTCTCCCACGAGCGTGATGTGTCGCTGCGCTCCGGACGCAGGGTCGCGCAGGCGCTGCGTGACCAGGGCCGCGAGGTCGTCGAGTCCGACCTCACGCCCGACCTGATCGACCTCCTGCGCGGCCTGGAGCGGCCGGTGGCCTTCCCGGTGCTGCACGGCGGCGTCGGCGAGGACGGCGGCCTGCAGCAGGTGCTGACGCTGCTGGACGTGCCCTACGTCGGCTCGCAGCCGGCAGCCTGCCGCCGCTCGTTCAACAAGGCGGTCAGCGGTCCGCTGATCGAACAGGCGGGTCTCACCCGTCCGCGGATGGCGGCGCTGCCCCACGACATGTTCCGTGAGCTCGGGGCCGCCGCCCTGGTGAGCGCCCTCGGTGAGCGGATCGGGTTCCCGATGATCGTGAAGCCGGCCCGCGGCGGCTCCGCGCTCGGCTGCACGAAGGTCACCGACGTCGCCGGCCTGCCGTCGGCGATGGTGTCGGCGTACTCCTACGGCGACCTCGCCGTCGTCGAGGAGTTCATCGATGGCACCGAGGTGGCTGTCACCGTCGTCGAGCTGGACGGGACGCAGGTCCCGCTGCCCGCGGTCGAGATCCGTCCGAACTCGGGCATCTACGACTACACCGCGCGCTACACCGCCGGCGAGACCCGCTTCATCGTTCCCGCCACGCTCAGCGATGAGGCCGCCCAGGCGTGCGCCGACCTCGCGGTCGCGGCCCACCGGGTGCTCGGGCTGCGGGATGTGTCCCGCGCGGACATCGTCGTACGGACGGACGGCACGCCGGTCTTCCTCGAGACCAACGTCGCCCCCGGCATGACCGAGACCTCGTTGCTCCCGCAGGCGGTCGAGGCGGCCGGCTACGACTTCGGCCTGCTCTGTGCCCAGCTCGTGGACAACGCGTGGGCGCGACACCGGACGGAATGAACACCCTGGCGAAGCAGTGGGCGATCGGCCTGCTCGGTGCCGCGATCTGCATCGCCATGCTGGGCCTCGGCCTGTGGCAGATGCGGGTCTTCGAGAGCAGGGAGACCGAGTCGGCAGCGGCCACCGCAGCGCTGCCCCCCGTCCCCCTGAACACCCTGATCGGTCCCGACGAGCAGTGGGGCAAGGCCTATGGTCGTGCCGTGACGCTGGAGGGACGGTTCCTGCCGCGTCAGCAGGTGCGGGTCATGGGGACGGACGCGACGGTGCGCGTGCTCACCGCCTTTCTCCTTGACGACGGGCGGGTGCTGCCCGTGGTGCGCGGAACGGTGCCGGGCGCGGAGGCCGTGCCCGCGCCGCCGGGCGGTCGGCGCAGTGTCTCCGGAGTGCTGCTCCCCTCTGAGCCGGCCGCGGACGCCCCGTCCGGACCAGGCACGATGGGCTCGGTGCGGCTGCCCGCGCTCGCCCAGTCGTGGCCCCAGCAGCTGCTTCCAGGTTTCATCACCTTGTCCGGCGCTGATTCCGCGTCGCAGGGGCTCGGCACGGCGGCCGTGGTGTTGCCGGCTGGGGAGGGCTCGTTCACGAACATCGGCTACGCGCTGCAGTGGTGGGTGTTCGCCGGGTTCGGGGCGTTCATGACCGTCCGTTTCGTACGCGCGCTGGGACGCCAGGGATCGCTGGGTACGCTGTCGGACCAGGAGGAAGAATGAGCGAAGCCGTCGCACCGGCCACCCCCGGGATCCTGCCCGCGCAGGTGCCGGCGATCCGCGGGGCGCTCCTGCGCTACCGGATCATGGCCTATCTCGTGGGCACGCTGCTCGTCGTGCTCGTGGTGGTCGGGGTGCCCCTGAAGTACTTCGGGGGCAACGGAGCGGTCGTCACCTGGACCGGCGTCCCCCACGGCTACCTCTACATGGTGCTGCTCGTCACTGCGTACGACCTCGGCCGGCGGGTGCACTGGCCCTGGAGCCGACTGATCCTCATCGGCCTGGCGGGCACCGTCCCGTTCCTCTCGTTCTGGGCCGAGTACTCCGCCCGCACCGACGTCCGGCGGCGCTTGCGGGCCGTCGAGGCCCCTCCCGTGGAGTGACGCGCATGGTCGACCCTGCCGGTGCCGCCCGCCCGAGGGTCGTCCCGGCGCCAGGACCACGGCTCATCGACGTCCCCGCGACCCGGTTCGGGGAGTGCCTCGAGGTCCTGCACGCCGGGTTCGGCACCGAGATCGCCGACTACGGCATCACGGCCGTCAACACGCCGACCAACCCCGCCTTCTGGGATGACACGGTCATCCCTGCGCTCATCGCGCGTGGTTTCCAGTTCTTCGCCCTCGAGGAGGCGGGGCACATCGTCGGCTGTGCGTTCGTCGGTGCGTCCCGTGGACACCCCGGCGCGTGGGTGCTGCGGCACCTCGCCGTCCACCCGGGAGCACGCCATCATGGTTTCGGCGAAGTGCTGGTCACCGAGGCCTCGCGCCGTGCCCTCATCGGCGGCGCTCGGGCGCTCCGCATCGGCATCGTCGCAGAGAACTCACGCCTCGGGTCCTGGTACGTCCGGCTCGGGTTCGTCCCGACGGAGACGGGCATCAGCTATCCGGGGCTGCCGTTCACCGTCGATCACCTTGAACTCGCGCTTTAGATGTTTGTCGACATAGGGCTAAATCAGTAAATCGGCGATCCGTGCGAGATCCTCCGCGCCGGCGAACTCGATGACGATACGTCCCTTGCTACGGCCCTCGCTCACCAGGACCCGGGTGTCGAGACGCTCGGTGAGCGCCCGCTGCAGCTCCTCCGCGGGTCCCGACAGCTCCACCGGCTGCTTCGAACGGGGGGCACGGCGGGTTCCGTGCTCCCCCACCGACACGATCTCTTCCGCGGCGCGTACCGAGAGCCCCTCCGCGACGATGCGGGTCGCCAGGTGCTCCATGGCCGCGGCGTCAGGCAGCATCAGCAGGGCGCGGGCGTGTCCCGCGCTCAGGACGCCCGCGGCGACGCGACGCTGCACCGGGGCCGGCAACTGGAGCAGGCGGATGGTGTTGGAGATCTGGGGTCGCGACCGCTTGATCCGCACGGAGAGCTCTTCCTGGGTGCAGTTGAAGTCGCTCATCATCTGCTGGTACGCCGCCGCCTCCTCCAGCGGGTTCAGCTGGGCGCGGTGCAGGTTCTCCAGGAGCGCGTCACGCAACAGGTCGGCGTCCTCGGTGCGGCGGATGATCGCCGGAATTGTCGATAAACCTGCTTGTTGACTTGCCCGGAGGCGACGTTCTCCCATGACGAGCTCATAGCTGCCGTCGTCGAGTGGCCGCACGACCACCGGCTGCAGCAGGCCCACCTCACTGATGGAGCCGACGAGCTCGGCGAGGGCATCCTCGTCGAAGACGGTGCGTGGTTGTTTGGGGTTCGGACGGACGTCCGCGATGGGTACCTCGGCGAAGCGGGCACCCAAGGGGACGTCGGGCTGGGCGGCCTCCGTCCCATGCAGGTCGGGATCGGTGCGCTGAAGGAGGTCCCCCAGGCCCCTGCCCAGGCCGGTGTGGCGTGCGTTCATGCCGAGTGCTCCTTGCTGAGGTTGAGGGCCGCGCCGCGCTCCGCCAGCTCGGTGGCCGCGTCGAGGTAGGCCTGGGCTCCGGCGGACGCCGAGTGGTAGGTGAGGACGGACTGGCCGTAGCTCGGTGCCTCCGAGACGCGGACCGAGCGGGGTATCGCAGCCCGAAGAGTCTCCTTCGGGAAGTGCTTGCGTACCTCAGCCGCCACCTGTGAGGCGAGCCTCGTCCGTCCGTCGTACATGGTGAGGAGGACGGTGGAGAGGTACAAGTGGTCGTTCATGGACCCCTTCACGAGGTTGATCGTCCTCAGGAGCTGTGAGACGCCTTCCAGGGCGTAGTACTCGCACTGGATCGGGATCAGTATCTCCTCGGCGGCGACGAGCGCGTTGAGAGTCAGCAGGCCGAGGGAGGGCGGGCAGTCGATCAACACGTAGTCGGGCTGGTAGCGCGCGTTGAAGGTCTTGAGTGCATTCAGTAGCCGGCTCTCCCTGGCCGGGGTGGTGACCAGACCGATCTCCGCTCCGGCGAGGTCGATCGTGGCGGGAAGGACCCACAGGCTGTCGGCCTCCGGGGAGCGCTTGATGAGGCTGGCGATGGGCGAGTTGGCAGTCAGCACCTCGTAGGTGCCCTGGATCCCTTCGTGGTGATCGATGCCCAAGGCGGTGGACGCGTTGCCCTGTGGGTCCAGGTCGATGACCAGGACGCTCAGGCCACCCATCGCGAGCGCGGTGGCGAGGTTCACCGCCGACGTGGTCTTTCCCACGCCACCCTTCTGGTTGGCGATCACCATCGTCCGGGTCCGGGGCGGCTTCGGCAGCGTTGTTTCACGTGAAACAGTGAGCACCAGGTCGTCTGGGTCGTCGCGCCGGGGATCGCCGAACTCCGGTTCGTCGAAGACAACGCGGCGCGGAGTCGGCGGGGGAGTGATCGTCATGGGTCTCCTGCAGCGATCGACGTTTCACGTGAAACATCAGGATAGGGGGTGTCGGCGACACCGTTGAGTCGGTCTGCCTCCGCGCATTGATCGCCGCGCTTGTGTCCGCATCTTGACCACCGTGGTTGCGTCTGCGCCCGGTCGACCTTCAGCGCCGCCACTGCGAGGCTACTGTTGGACAGTTATTCACAACACGTTGATATCCGCCGGATGGACCAGACCTGACCGCAAAGGCCGGGTTCGGGACGCCCTTCGAGCGACCTATCCCTTGGAACCCGACCCACGCAGACGCGAGCCTCGCGCTCAAGGAAGGGCAAAGTCCGAGAACGGCGTCCCGAAGCCGGCCGGAAGCAGACGCAACCCAGCAGGGGCCCACTGCCGTCACGAACAGCAGATCAACCTCAGCGCGTGAGTTCGACCACCCAGGTCGTCTCGCTGGTTCCCGGCACCGGGAACTCGTGCACCGTCCCGGTCAACCGGCTTTTGCGGAGCAGGGGAGCGGCGTCCGCGAGCTCCTCCGCGGCCGTCGAGCCTTTGAGGGCCAGCAAGCGTCCGCCGGGAGCGATCAGGGGCAGACACCAGCCGACGAGCCGGGGGAGCGGTGCCACCGCCCGGCAGGTCACCACGTCGAAGGTGCCGCGGTGTTCCTCGGCCCGAGCGCGCACCACGCTCACACGCTCACCCAGGCCGAGTTCCTCGACCGCAAGCTCAAGGAAGTTCGCCCGGCGCAGCAGGGATTCGAGCAGCGTCACCCGAAGATCTGGACGCAGGATAGCCAGCGGGATGCCCGGGAGGCCGGCCCCGCTGCCGACGTCGACCACCGTCGCGCCGTTGGGAAACAGCCCGGCACCCGCGACGCAGTTGAGGACGTGGCGCTCCCACAGCCGGTCGCCCTCGCGCGGACCCACCAGACCCCAGTCGATTCCTCGACTTGCCAATATGTCTACATATCGGCCCGCGGGCTCAGCGCCGTCCCCGAAGACCTCGGCCCGCGCGTCCACCAGGGGTCAGGACTTGGGCAGCACCACGACGCGGCGGTGCGGCTCCTCACCCTCAGACTCGCTGATCAGGCCGGCAGCCGCGACCGAGTCATGGACGATCTTCCGCTCGAACGGGTTCATCGGTGCGAGGCGCACGGCCTCACCCGACTCCTTCACCTCGGCGACGGCGTCCCGCGCGAGATCCTGGAGCACCTTGCGTCGCTTGTCCCGGTGGCCGCCGATGTCGAGCATCAGCCGGCTGCGGTGACCGGTCTCGGTCATCACGGCGAGCCGGGCCAACTCCTGCAGCGCCTCGAGCACCTCGCCGTCCTTCCCGACGAGGACGTCGCCCTCGGTGAGGATCGAGACGTGCGCACGGCCGCCTTCGGCGTAGGTGTCGATGTCGCCGTCCAGGTCGGCGATGTCGAGCAGCTCCTCGAGGTAGTCGGCCGCGATCTCACCCTCGTTCTCCAGGGCCGACTCCTTGCGCGACCGCGGCGCCTCCTCGGCGTCCTCGGTGCCGACCCCTTCGGTCTCGACGTCGTCGGTCTCGACGTCGACGCTCTCTTCGACGACCACGTCCAGGTCGTTCTGATCTTCGCTCACGTTGTCCTACTCCTCGTCGCTACTGCTTGCGCCCGGCGCGGCTGTTCTTCTTCGGCTGCTGCCGCTGGATCACCTGTCGTTGCACGCCGGGCGAGGCCACCTCGTCGGTGGGGCTCGTCGCCGTCGCCGTGCTCGTGCGGCTCGTGCCGCTGTTCTGCCGGGCGACCTTGGTCGGGTCGTACGCACCGGTCTCCGGACGCTTGCGGGACGTGCCGCGGCGCTTGGCTGCGATCTCGTCCGGATCCTTGCCCTTCGCCCGCATGCGCTCCTCCCAGTCGACGTAGGCGGGAGTGCCGGGGGCGGGGTTGTTGTGGATCAGGATGTACTGCTGGCCCATCGTCCACAGGTTCGAGGTCAGCCAGTAGATCAGCACGCCGATCGGGATGCTCACGCCACCGATCGCGTAGATCGCGGGGAACAGGTACAGCATCATCTTCTGCTGCTGCGCCATCGGCCCGGTCAGGGCGTCCGGTGGCATGTTCTTGCGCATGAGCTGCAGCTGGGTGATGAACAGGACGCCGGTCATCAACACGATGAGGATCAGCGTGACCCACTGGGTGGCGCCGAAGCCGTTCAGCGGCAGGAAGGTCGACGAGATCGGGGCCCCGAACAGCGTTGCGTTCTTCAGCGACGTCACCAGGTGCGCGTTCGCCTCGCCCTCGAAGAAGGCCCCGAGGGCGTTGCCGTGCGACACGCTGTTCAGCACGTAGAACAGGGCGAGGAAGATCGGCATCTGCAGGAGCAACGGCAGGCAGGACGCCATCGGGTTGACGCCTTCCTCCTTGTACAGCTGCATGGTCTCGCGGCCGAGCCGCTCACGGTCGTGGCCGTACTTCTCGTTGAGCTCCTTGACCTTGGGCTGGATCAGCTGCATGTTGCGCGCCGAGTTGATCTGCCGGACGAACAGCGGGATCAGCGCGCTACGGATGACAACGGTTAGCAGGACGATCGACAACGCCCAGGTGCCGCCCCAGTCGGGGTTCATGCCGAGCATGGACAGCAGCGAGTGGGCGCCGACCAGGATGCCGGACACCGCCCAGTACAGCGGCGTCATCATCGTGCCGAGGAAGCCGAGGAAGTCGTCCCACAGGTTCAGGGGGACGAGCAGGGGAAGGAGTGCGTTCATTTCACCTCGTGGACGCAGGGACGCGCCAGGTCAGGGGCCGGGACGGCCGGAGAGGACTTCTGCGCCTGTTCAGCGGCCCAGGCTTCGGCGGCCGGCGTGCCCGGGACGGGGTCGTACCCGCCCAACGCCCACGGGTGGCAGCTCGCCAGCCGTCTCGTTGCCAGCCAGGTGCCCTTCGCCGCGCCGTGCACCGTGACCGCCTCCAGGGCGTAGGCGGAGCACGACGGGTAGTACTTGCAGACATTGCCGTACAGCGGGCTGATCACGGCCCGGTAGGCCCTGAGGAAACCGATCACCACGTACTTCATGAGGCCAGCCGATCCAGCGCGCCCGCCAGGGCCGAATCGAAGTCCGCGGCCAGGCTCTGGGTGACCGCGGCCGCCGGCAGCGCCCGCACCACCACGTCGACCGGGAACGGGACCGACGGCAGGGCGCGAGCGGCGAGATGACGCAGCCGCCGCTTCACGCGATTGCGGTGGACGGCGTTGCCCACCGCCCTGGAGACGATGAAGCCCGCCCGCGACTCGACCTCCGGGGTGCGACGGGCGTGCACGACCAGGCTCGCGCGTCCACAACGGACGCCCTGGCGCAACGTGTCGCGGAAGTCCCCGGGGTTACGCAACCGCGACCGGGCAGGCAACACCGCGAACCGGCTCAGCCGGCCAGACGGACGCGGCCCTGACGACGACGGGCCGAGATGATGGCGCGCCCCGCACGGGTGCGCATCCGCAGACGGAAGCCATGGGTGCGGCTGCGACGCCGGTTGCTCGGCTGGAAAGTGCGCTTGCTCACGCGAGTGCTCCCAAGTTCGTAATTTTCGGATCAGATGCGCCCACCTGGGCGCACGGGTGTCGCGACAGCGACTGCCCAACTCTACGCGGCGCGCCCGACCCCGGGCAAACCGAACAGGACTTCCCTCACACGTCGAGTCGACACGCCGATACGACGTGGTCAACTTTCAGAACCGTTTGCGCGGCCCGCCAGACCTCGCTAGGTTGCTCTAGGCCGACGGGGATCACAACCCCCGTGGTCCGCTGCATCCTTGATGCACAGTCTGTGGACAATAGTGTGGAAACCTGGCTGGGGCAGGTAGTGAAGGAGCCGAAGCAGGACCCATGTCGCAACCGCCCCAACCCAGCGAACCCATCGCGTCCGGTGGCCTCGATGGCGCCTGGTCGCACGTGTGGGAGTCTTCCGACCCGGTGACGCGCGGCTGGCTGCAGGGCATGCGTCCGGTGACGATCCACGACTCGCTGGTCATCCTTGCCGTGGCGAACGACTTCACCCGCGACCGTGTCGAGAGCCGCCTGCGTCCTGCGATCGAGCAGCAGTTCTCCGAGTACTTCTCCCGTCCCATCAGGCTGGCCATCGACGTGGATCCGAAGCTCGGGGACGGGGTGGCGCAACCCGAGCCGGCGGCGCCCACTCCCGAACCGCCGCCCGCCATCACGCGTCCGGCGCCCGGACGGACCGGCGGAGACCGGCTCAACCCGAAGTACTCCTTCGAGACCTTCGTCATCGGCAACTCCAACCGCTTCGCCCACGCGGCAGCGGTTGCGGTCGCCGAGGCCCCGGGCAAGGCGTACAACCCGCTGATGATCTACGGCGACTCCGGACTGGGCAAGACCCACCTGCTGCACGCCGTCGGGCACTACATCCGCAACTACTACGACCGGGTGCGCGTGAAGTACGTGTCCACTGAGGAACTCACCAACGACTTCATCAACGCCGTCTCCGACAACCGGACGGCCGACTTCCGCCGGCAGTACCGGGACGTGGACGTGCTCCTGATCGACGACATCCAGTTCCTCGAGGGCAAGATCCAGACGCAGGAGGAGTTCTTCCACACCTTCAACACCCTCCACACCGCCCAGAAGCAGATCGTGCTCACGTCCGACCGTCCTCCCAAAGGGCTGGAGGCGCTGGAGCCCCGGTTGCGCAGCCGGTTCGAGTGGGGCCTGATGACCGACATCCAGCCACCCGACCTGGAGACCCGCATCGCGATCCTGCGGAAGAAGGCTGCCGCCGAGCGGCTGACCGCCGGCCCGGACGTCCTGGAGTTCATCGCCAGCAAGATCCAGACGAACATCCGCGAGCTCGAGGGCGCGCTGATCCGTGTGACCGCGTTCGCGAGCCTGAACCGGCAGGAGGTCGACCTGGCCCTGGCCGAGGTCGTGCTCCGTGACCTGATCCCCGAAGGCGCAGAGACCCGGATCTCGTCCACGGCGATCATGACCCACGTCGCCGACTACTTCGGGATCACGGTCGAGGACCTGTGCGGACAGAGCCGCACCCACGTCCTGGTCACCGCCCGGCAGATCGCGATGTACCTGTGCCGTGAACTCACCGACCTGTCGCTGCCGAAGATCGGCCAACTGTTCGGCGGACGCGACCACACCACCGTCATGCACGCCGACCGCAAGATCCGCCAGCTCCTGCGCGAACGCCGCAGCGTCTTCAACCAGATCACGGAGCTGACCAACCGCATCAAGCAGTCCCCGCTCCGCTGATCCTGCCCTGACTCGCAAACGCCCCCGAGGTTCACAGCTGCCCCCGTAACTTCGGGGGCGTTCGTGACTATCGGGGGCGTTTGGCGCGGCGGCGGCCGCTCGGTGCTCCTGCTCGGACCTCCCGGACCAACGGTGTCACCCTCCCGGGGGACACTGTGCACCTCTGTGGAAAACCCGGGGGAAAACCTCACAGACCTGTGAGTTGTTCAGCCGGGGCTCAGCGTCGTCCGCAAATCCTCCCCGTGTGATTTCGGGTTGTCCACAACGCCGGTCCACAGGCGACACGCCGTCGGGGAAGCGGGGACGCCGGTTGTCCACCGATTCCACAGCCGCTATGACCCCTACGAATTGAAAGATCTCCCATGAACTTCAAAGTCAGCGGATGCACAGGCTGGGGGAAACGCTCCTTGCGCGTCCTGTGGAGGTCGCCGCCGATATGATCAACCGACCACGCCTGTGAGTACTAGGGAGCAATGGTGAAGATCCGTCTCGAGCGCGACGTCCTGGCCGAAGCCGTCCAGTGGGCTGCACGCAGCCTGCCGACCCGTCCGAGCGTCCCGATCCTGGCCGGCCTGCTGGTCAAGGCCTCCGGGAGCCAGGTCGTGATGAGCAGCTTCGACTACGAGACCTCCGCGCAGATCACGGTCAAGGCAGAGGTGTCCGACGAGGGTGTCGCCCTGGTCTCGGGACGACTGCTCGCCGACATCGCCCGCTCCCTGCCGAACAAGCCGGTTGACATCACCTCCGACGAGACCCGGATGGAACTCGTCTGTGGCACGGCCCGCTTCACGCTGCAGACGCTCCCGGTCGCCGACTACCCGGCCCTGCCGCAGATGCCCGAGGCCACGGGTGCGATTCCGAGCGAGGAGTTCGCCAAGGCGGTCAGCCAGGTGGTCGTCGCCGCCGGACGCGACGAGCTGCTGCCGGTGTTCACGGGCGTCCGCATGGAGATCGAGGGCGACACGCTCTCGCTGCTGGCCACCGACCGCTACCGGATGGCGCTCAAGGAGCTCGACTGGAGCCCGCGCAGCCGCGGCGAGGGTGCCGCCCTGGTGCCGGCCCGCGTTCTCGCCGAGACGGCGAAGAGCATGACCGCAGGGGAGCAGGTCACGCTGAGCCTGTCCTCCGCGGCCGCCGGTGACGGCCTGATCGGTTTCGAGGGCACCGGAGCGGCTGGCGTCCGCCAGATCACCACCCGACTGCTGGACGGTGAGTTCCCGAAGGTCCGCCACCTGATGAGCGTGCAGGCCACGGTCACCGTCCGCGCGAACACGGCCGAGGTGATCGCAGCGGTGAGGCGGGTCGGTCTCGTCGCCGAGCGCAACACCTCGCTGCGCATGCTGATCGGGGACGGCTCGATCACCCTCGAGGCGGCCACCGGTGACCAGGCGCAGGCCGTCGAGGCGCTCGAGGCCGTGGTGGAGGAGACCGCCGGCGACTCGGGCATGACCGCGGCCGGCTTCAACCCCCACTACCTGTCCGACGCGCTGTCCGCCCTGGACAGCCCGTACGTGCAGTTCTCGTTCACCGCGCCGGGCAAGCCGTGCCTGCTGACCGGCCTCAACGAGCTCGACGGCGAGCCGCTGGACGACTACAAGCACGTCATCATGCTCATGCGGCTGCCGGCCTGATCGCCTCGGAAGGACATTCCCCCGGGGCCACCACGCTCACCCGCGGGAGGACGTCCATGAACGAGTCGGAGGAGGGCCCGGGATGTTCGTCACGCACCTGAGCCTGGCCGACTTCCGGTCCTACCCGCTGGCGGAGGTCCCCCTGCAGGCCGGCGTGACGGTCTTCACCGGTGCGAACGGGCAGGGCAAGACCAACCTCGTCGAGGCCGTCGAGTTCCTGGCGACGCTCGGCTCGCACCGGGTGGCCACCGAGGCACCGCTGGTGCGGGCCGGAGCGGAACGCGCCATCGTCCGGGCGAGGGTGCAGGCGGGTTTGGACGACAGCCGCAGCCTGCTGCTGGAGATCGAGGTGATTCCCGGAAGGGCGAACAAGGCGTCGCTGAACCGTTCACCGCTGCGCCGGCCCCGGGACCTCCTCGGTGCACTGCGGGTGGTGTTCTTCTCCCCCGAGGACCTCGCGGTCGTCAAGGGCGACCCGAGCGAGCGCCGGCGGTTCATCGACGAACTCGTGGTGGCGCGCTGGCCGCGGCTGGCCGGCGTCCGCGCCGACTACGACCGTGTCCTCAAGCAGCGCTCGACGCTGTTGAAGTCGCTGTCGGGACGCGGGCCCCGCGCGGTGACCGACGACGTGGCCGCCACCCTCGACGTGTGGGACGGCCAGCTGGCAGCCTTCGGCGCCGAGATCGTGGCGGCCCGGCTGGCCACCCTCGGCCAGCTTCGACCGCATCTGGTCGAGGCCTACGCGAGCATTGCGCCGACGAACAACGTGGCCGGGGTGGAGTACCGCAGTTCCTCCGGCGTGACGGACGCGATGAGCCCGTCCGAGCTCGCGGCCACCCTCACTGCCCGGATGCTCGAGCGCCGCAGCGAGGAGATCGCCCGCGGCGTCTGCCTGGTCGGCCCGCACCGTGACGACCTGGCCCTCACCCTCGGTGACCTGCCCACCAAGGGCTATGCCTCGCACGGTGAGTCCTGGTCGACCGCGCTCGCGCTGCGGCTCGCGTCCTTCCACCTGCTGCGCGGTGACGGTGTCGAACCGGTGCTGATCCTCGACGACGTGTTCGCCGAGCTGGATGAGACCCGTCGTGCACGGCTCGCCGCACTCATCGGCGATGCCGAGCAGGTACTGATCACGGCCGCTGTGGCAGCCGACGTCCCCGCGACGCTCGTCGGCCCTCGTTTCGCCGTTCAGGCCGCGACCATCGAGCCTCTCGTCGACGAGGCCGCCGCAGCTGTACCGATGGTCGATCCCGACCGCGCGGGGGAGGCTGGGGCATGACCTCCGACGCGCCCGAGCACGACCCGCAGGGCACCGACCTGGCGAAGCGGATCGCGCGGGCGGCCCGGGGTGCCGCTCCGGCGCCGGCCCCGCGGAAGCGCCGCACGGTCGAACGCGCGGACGAGCCGACCCTGCTCGGCGACCTCCTCAAGGAGGTCATCGCGGAGGAGGGGTGGACGCGGGAGGTCAGCGTCCACCAGCTGCTGGCACGGTGGCCTGCGCTCGTCGGGCCGGTGAACGCCGCTCACTCCGTCCCGGTGGGCTATGCCGACGCGGTACTGACGGTCCGCGCCGAGTCCTCCACGTGGGCCACCTCGCTGCGCACCATCGCCCCCCAGCTCGTGGCGGTTCTCAACGAGCAGCTCGGCCAGGGCACGGTGACCAGGGTGATCGTGCTCGGCCCGGAGGCCCCCAACTGGAAGAAGGGCAAGCGCTCGGTCCCCGGCCGCGGGCCGCGCGACACCTACGGCTGAGCGAACAGGGCCGCCACCGGCTCATAGGCGGCCAGCAGGCCGGGGATGCGTGCGGCCAGGTCGCGGTACACCTCGGGTCGGACGGGTTCGACGCGGTCGACGTGCTGCTCGGACGCGAGCAGGTCGGCAGCAGCCTCGGGCGAGCCGGCGAGGCCCAGCCCGACGAGGGCCAGCGCGGCAGCCCCGAGCGCGGTTCCGGCCGCGTCGTCACCGATCTCCACCGGAAGGTCAAGGGCGTCCGCGACCACCTGGCGCCACAGGGGCGACCGGAACACCCCACCGGTGGCGCGCACCACCTCCACCGGCCGGACGGCGGCGAGGCGGCGGGTGATCAGGGCGAGCTGCAGGGCGACCCCCTCCACGGCAGCACGGGCGACGTGCGCGCGGGTGTGCGCCCGACGCAGCCCGAGGAACGCGCCGGGCAGCGTCGGATCCCACAGCGGGGCGCGCTCGGGAAGAAGGTACGGCAGCATGACCAGGCCGTCGCTCCCGGCCGGCACCCCGGCGGCCAGGGCGAGCAGGTCCACGTCGGGCTCGCTCGAGGACGGGTCGCCGACCAGGCCGGCCGCCCAGCGCACCACGGAGCCGCCGTTGCTGATCGCGGCGCCGGTCACCCAGCTGTCGGCGGTGAGCGCATAGCTGAACAGGCGGCCGTCGGGGTCCAGCACCGGCTCCGGGACGTGCATCCGCACCGCGCCGCTGGTGCCGATCGACAGCCCGACGGTTCCGCGCTCCATCGCGCCCCCGCCCAGGTTCCCGAGCGGACCGTCGGCCGCCCCCATGACGACGGGCAGCCCTGCGGGCAGCCCGGTGGCGGCGGCGACGTCCGCACCCAGCGGCAGCTGGGCCGTCGTGGCGAGGATGACGGGCAACTGGTCGGTCCCGACCCCGGCGAGCCGGGCCAGCTCGGGGCTCCAGCCGAGCGTGCCGAGGTCGAGGAGGCCGGTGCCGGACGCCGACGACAGCTCGGTGGCCAAGCTTCCGGTGAGGGCGAGCACGACGAAGTCCTTCAGCGAGACCCAGTGCCGGACCTCCGCGGCGAGGGCCGGCT
Source organism: Actinomycetes bacterium (assembly GCA_023392635.1). Classification (GTDB taxonomy): domain Bacteria; phylum Actinomycetota; class Actinomycetes; order Propionibacteriales; family Propionibacteriaceae; genus Propionicimonas. The sequence goes on from JAEVYS010000092.1 coordinate 69,007, forward strand.
CCTCCTCGCCGAACCAGATCAGCTTCGCCAGCGGTGTCATCGGGTGGTTCGGCACCCCGCTGATCCGGTAGGCGTCCACGGACCGTCCCGAGGCGCGCAGCCGGGCCGACTGCGGTGTCGCGCGGCCGTCGGCCCAGGTGAGCAGGGGAGTGAGCGGCGTGCCGTCCGTGTCGAGACCGATGAGGCCGTGCATGGCGGTGCACAGCCCGAGGCCGAGGACGCGCCCGGCTCCGACCGCGGCCACGCACTGGGCCAGCGCGGAGACCAGTTCCCGACGGATCCGCTCCGGGTCCTGGACCTGCTCCCCCGGACGCGGCTGCTCGAGGGGGTACTCGCGAGTGGCCAGGACCCGCTCGCCGGACTCCAGCCCGAAGGCGACCAGCTTGAGGGCGGTCGTGCCGACGTCGACGCCGATCACGACGGGTCCGTTGGTGCCTGTCATGCAGACACTGTGCCAGTGGCGGGACGGATCCGCCCCACCCGCGGACGACATGGCGCCGTTGCGCAGCAATCGGCGGCAACCGGTTGAGCCCTGCGTCCGCGGTCTGGTTGATTGGGTACTGAAACCCTGAACCGGACGCCCGACCCAGGAGTACCCACGATGACGAACCCGGAGGCCCCGCGGGCGGAGTTCCGCCCCTTGTCCGGAAGCCGCCGGAAGGGGAGGCTGAACCCATGACCGGAGCCCTCGCACTTCCCGACGAGGTGGCAGAACTCGCCGACCGGGTGGAGGCCGCGCTCGGCGAGCCCACCCGGCTCGGGGTGGCGTTCTCCGGCGGCGTCGACTCCTCCGTCCTGCTGGCCCTCGCCACCCGTTCCCTGGGCCCCGACCGCACGCTGGCCATCCTCGGCGTGTCGGCGAGCCTGGCCGCGTCCGAACGCCGGGACGCCCACGAGGTGGCTGCCGGGATCGGAGCGCCGCTGGTCGAGTTGCGCACCCACGAATTGGACCGGCCCGAGTACGTCGCCAACGGCCCCGACCGCTGCTTCCACTGCAAGACCGAACTGTTCACCCTCATCGACGACGACGTGGCGAGCCGGTACCGCCTCACGGCCGTCGCGTACGGGGAGAACGCCGACGATGCCCGGCGTCCCGACCGTCCCGGCGCACGCGCGGCCACGAACCACCGCGTCCTGCGTCCGCTGGCCGAGGCCGGCCTGGGCAAGGCGGACGTGCGCCGCGTCGCCAGGGCGCTGGGGCTGGCGTCGGCCGACAAGCCTGCTGCGCCGTGCCTCGCGTCCCGGATCCCGCACCACGAGCCGGTGACGGCGGAGAAGCTGCGGCAGATCGAGGACGCGGAGGCGGCGCTGCACGACCTCGGCTTCCCCGAGGCGCGGGTGCGTCACCACGGGGAGGTGGCCCGCGTGGAACTGCCGGTCGCCTCGCTGGCCCTCGCGGTCGTGGAGCCGACCCGCGCCGCTCTCGTGCGCGGCGTCCGGTCGGCAGGCTTCAGGTTCGTCAGCCTCGACCTCGCCGGCATCCAGTCCGGCGCCTTCACCCTCCCTCTCGTGACGCGCGCCGATGGCTGAGCCGGAGCCGGTGCCCGCCTGGCAGCCCCCGCCCGAACTCCGCGAAATCGCCGACCTGGACTTCGACCGGCAGGATCGCCGCGGCTTCGCCGAAGCGGTCTACTGCGAGTCCAAGACCCCCGAACAGGTGCGGCTGATCGCGGAGGCGGTGGCCGCTCGCGGGGCCCGGACGCTGTTCACCAGGGCGAACGCCGACCACGCCGATGCGGTGCACGCGCCGCTGCCGGACGCCGCCCACGACGCCGAGTCGAGGCTGCTGTGGTGGCCGCCCGAACTGCCCGAGCCGACGGGCGGGCTGGTGGTGGTCGCTGCCGCGGGCACGTCCGACCTGCCGGTGGCCCGCGAGGCGCAGCAGGTGGCGAGGTTCCTCGGCCGTCCGACCGAACTGGTCGCCGACGTCGGCGTCGCCGGCCTGCACCGGATCCTGCGGCGGCTCGACCTGTTGCGCTCGGCCGCGGTCGTGGTCGTGGTGGCCGGTATGGACGGCGCGCTTCCCAGCGTGGTCGCCGGCCTGGTCAGCGCCCCGGTCGTCGCCGTCCCCACGTCCGTCGGCTACGGCGCGGCCTTCGAGGGGCTCGCCCCGCTGTTGACGATGTTGAACTCCTGCGCGCCCGGTGTCGCCGTGGTGAACATCGACAACGGCTACGGCGCCGGCCACCTCGCCGCCCAGATCGCCGCCGGGCGCTGACCCAGACGGGCGCGAGTCGGGGCTAGACGGACGGCGGGACCTCCCCGCCGGGAACCAGTCCCGCGGTGGCCGCCGCAGCGCTGGCCGCGGCGAGCAGGTCACGCTGCGCCCGGCCGGATGCACGCGCCGCGGCAGCGACGTCCTCGAACTCGGGGGTAGCGGTCACGATCCGTCCGTTGCGGTGGCCGACCTTCACCCGGACCGGTTGGCCGTCGACCTCCACGTCCACCCAGAGCCGGTCGAGCACCCGCTTGGTCGCCGGGGTCGCCCGGACGCCGAGGGTCGGTACCAGCTCGAAGACCAGGTCGCCCAGACGCGCAGAGGCCTCTGGTGCGCACAGCACCTGGAGGGTGTGTGCCGGGCGGCCCTTCTTCATGACGATGGGGGTCAGCCACGCGTCGTCAGCACCGCCCGCGAGAAGCCGGGCGAGCACCTCCGGCCACAGCCGCGGGTCGAGGTCGTCGACGTTGGCGGCCAGGATCACCGCCGGCTCGCTGTCACCGGAGGATCCGCCTGCCCGGAAGCTCCCCACCAGGACACGGACGACGTTCGGCCGGTGCGGGTCGTCCCGCGTCCCCGCACCGACTCCCACCGCCTCCAGCACGCCGGCCGGCATGGTCTCCTGCGACGTCGCCAGCGCGGCCAGCAGCGCCATGCCGGTCGGGGTGGCGAGCTCTCCGGTCCCGCCGCTCAGCACCGGCCACCCCTTGGCGAGCTCGACGACCGCAGGCACGGGCACCGGCACTTCGCCGTGCGCGGCCCGGACGGTGCCCGAGCCGAGGGCGACCGGACCGCAGCCCAACCCGACGAGACCGAGGTCGTGGATCGCCGCGCACACCCCGACGATGTCGGCGATCGAGTCCCAGGCGCCCACCTCGTGGAAGTGCACCCGCTCGGTGTCGATGCCATGGGCCCGTCCCTCGGCGGCAGCGAGCGCGGCGAAGACCGCCAGGGCCGACACGCGGACCGGCTCGGGCAGCACTGCCGCTTCCAGCAGGCCGCGGATCGTCGTCCAGTCGCGGTGGTGCTGGTCGGCGGCGAGCACGGCCACGTCGAGCTTGGCCGCGCGCATTCCGGCCCGCCGCACCTCACCGAGCTCCAGACGGACGGTGTCGGGCAGCACGGCCTCCACGGCGGCGGTCACGGCGTCCAGCGACGCGCCCGCATCGAGCAGGGCGGCGAGCAACATGTCCCCGGCGACGCCGTTGCGTGCGTCGACCCACGCGGAGACGCCGGGTGCGGAGGTGCGGTCAGGGCTGGTCACGACCTGATGGTAGGACGCACCACCGAGCGGCAGCCGCGCGGCGAGGAAACAGGTGGCAACGAGTGCCGTCGGCGGGACCGCCGTCCCTAGTGTCAAGCCACCCTCGCACAGACAGTGCCTGACCATAAGGATCTTCAATGACGACGACCGCACTCCCCACCCGACACCTGGGAGCCCTGGAGAAGCAGCCCGCGACCGCCGTGGTCGGCTACGGCCTGGGCGACTTCGCCATGAACCTGGCGTTCTCCATGGGCACCTCGTTCCTGCTCTACTACTTCACCGACGTCGCGGGCCTCACCGCCGCCGCGATCGGCACGATGTTCCTGGTGGTGCGCCTCTGGGACGCCTTCACCGACCTGTTCGCCGGCCGCATGGTGGACAAGACGATGACCCGCTGGGGCAAGTTCCGCCCGTTCATCCTGTGGTTCGCGGTTCCCGTGCTCTTCCTCAGCTTCCTCAACTTCAACGTCCCGACCGAGGGCGTGAAGTGGCTCGGCCTGTTCGATGTCAGCCTCGACACGAGCGGACGCCTGCTCTACGCCTACCTGGCCTACGCGGTGCTCGGCCTGGTGTACTCCCTGATCAACATCCCGTACGGCTCCCTGGCATCGGCGATGACCCAGTCGGTCAACCAGCGGGCCAAGCTGGTCGCAGCCCGCGCGTTCGGTGCGGCGGTCGGTGGCGTCCTGCTCACCTACATCGTCGCCCCGCAGATCTCCGCCATCCAGAAGACCGCCCCCAAGCTCGCCGAGAATGCGGACGCCGCGGCTCAGGCGGCGTACAAGGCCGCGGCCGTGGTCTACCGCCAGAACGTGCAGAGCGTGTTCACCACCACCACCCTGCTGTTCGTCCTGCTCGGTTCGATCGCGTTCTTCCTCACCTTCTGGTGGTGCCGCGAGGCTGTCGTCCGCTCGACGCCCCGCGTGACCATCAAGGAGACGCTGGACACCCTGAAGCACAACAAGCCGCTGGCCTACCTGTGCGCGGCGAGCCTGTTCTACCTCGTCGGCCTGTTCGCCGTCGGCGGCTCCACCGCCTACTACGCCAAGTATGTCCTCGGCGACATCTCCCAGACCGCGAACATGACGCTGGTCAACTCCGGCATCGCGCTGCTGATCACGCCGATCATCCCCTGGATCATCCGCAGGATGGGCAAGAAGAACGTGTTCCAGTGGTGCGGCCTGTTCACCATCGTCGGCGGCGTCTCGCTGTTCTTCGTCCCGGCCGGCGCACTCGCCCTCGCCCTGGTGTTCCTTGCCGTGAAGGGTGTCGGAGCCTCGCTGATCAACACCGTGATGTTCGGCCTCGAGGCCGACACGGTCGAGTACGGCGAGTGGAAGTCGGGACGGCGCTCCGAGGGCGCGACCTACGCCATCTTCTCCTTCACCCGCAAGGTGACCCAGTCCATCGGCGGCGCGCTCGGCGCGTGGATGCTCGCGATCGGCGGCTACCTGTCGGCGAGCGCCACCAACCCCAACCCGGTGCAGCCGGAGTCGGCGATCTTCGCCATCAAGTTCACCATCGGCCTGCTGCCGGCGATCTGCGCCGCGATCGCGATGCTGATCTTCTGGAAGTACCCGCTCACCGACAAGCTGTTCAACAGCATCCGCGACGAGAACGAGGCCAGGAAGCTCGCCCTCGCTGCGGAGTCCGCCCAGTCCGACTGAGCGGCGCCCCCTCCGGGTTCGCTCCCGAAACCTCCCCTCGCTCCCGGAATTCCGGCAGCTTGGGCAGGTTTCGGGAGCGAACTGGCGTTTCGGGAGCGAACAGGAGTGCCCCACGCCGGCGGTGGACGGGAAGCGGGGCTCTCTGGCCGTCTGAAGGCCCCGGACGCATACCCGCCCCCGGACAGACCCCTGCCAGAGCCTCCGAAACGGCAAATCGGGCCGCTGAGGACCACATGGTGGGTGGCGGCGCGCGGGAATTTCACCCCATCGGCTAGAATGAACGATGTTCCCGCGCGTGCCGCCACTTCCCGGAGTCGGTGGCGCTTTCTTACGTCCGGAGGGTTAACGAGTGACTGACGAGCCCATCGTCGCCATGTCCGCAGCAGAGGCAGCCCACGTCGCCGAGGGCAGCTACGACGCCTCAGCGATCACCGTCCTGGAAGGCCTCGAGGCCGTCCGCAAGCGTCCGGGCATGTACATCGGCTCCACCGGTGAGCGCGGCCTCCACCACCTGGTCTACGAGGTTGTGGACAACGCCGTCGACGAGGCGCTGGCCGGTTACTGCGACGAGATCCTGGTCGAACTGCTCGACGGAGGCGGCATCCGCGTCACCGACAACGGCCGCGGCATCCCCGTGAAGGAACACCCCAAGGAGAAGATCTCGGCGCTCACCGTCGCGCTGACGATGCTGCACGCGGGCGGCAAGTTCGGCGACGGCGGCTACAAGGTTTCCGGTGGCCTGCACGGCGTGGGCGTCTCGGTGGTGAACGCCCTGTCCGACCGGCTGACCGTCGACGTCCGGCGGGACGGGTACCACTGGCAGCAGAGCTTCAGCCTCGGTGATCCGGTCGGGCCGCTGCAGCAGCTCGAGGCGAGCGACGACACCGGCACGATCGTCACGTTCTACGCCAGCCCGACGATCTTCGAGACCACCTCGTACTCCTACGAGACGCTGGCCACGCGCTTTCGTGAGATGGCCTTCCTCAACAAGGGGCTCAAGATCACCATCGTCGACCGTCGCAGCCACGAGGCCGACGCCGACAGCGACGTGGAGGAGGAGGACAACGCGTCGCGGCAGCAGACCTTCCAGTTCGCGGACGGCCTGATCGACTACGTGAAGTACCTGACCGGCAACAAGGAGGTCATCCACTCCTCGGTGATCGCGATCGATGCGAACTCCGAGGAGCAGCGGATGAGCCTCGAGGTGGCCATGCAGTGGAACTCCTCGTTCAACGAGAGCGTCCACACCTTCGCCAACACGATCAACACCCACGAGGGCGGCACCCACGAGGAGGGCTTCCGCGCCGCGCTGACCAACACGGTCAACAAGTGGGGCGAGACCTGGGGGATGATCAAGAAGCGCGAGGACCGGGTGTCCGGCGACGACATCCGCGAGGGCCTCACCGCGATCATCTCGGTGAAGCTCTCCGAGCCACAGTTCGAGGGGCAGACCAAGACCAAGCTCGGCAACACCGAGGCCCGCTCGTTCGTGCAGAAGGTGGTCAACGACCTGCTCGGCGACTGGTTCGAGAAGAACCCGGCCGAGGGCAAGGACATCGTCCGCAAGAGCCAGGCCGCGGCGTCCGCGCGCATCGCCGCCCGCAAGGCGCGCGACATGGCCCGCAGCCGCAAGGGCCTGCTCAACAAGGGCCAGTACGGCAAGCTCAGCGACTGCTCCAGCACCGAGCCGGCCGAGTGCGAGGTGTTCATCGTCGAGGGCGACTCCGCCGGCGGTTCGGCGAAGGGCGGACGCGACCCGCGGACCCAGGCGATCCTGCCGATCCGGGGCAAGATCCTGAACGTCGAGAAGGCCCGCCTGGACAAGATCCTGCAGAACAGGGAGGTCGAGGCGATCTTCAACACCCTCGGCACCGGGGTACAGGACGACTTCGACGTCGACAAGCTGCGCTACCACAAGATCGTCCTGATGGCCGACGCCGACGTGGACGGCGCCCACATCCGGACCCTGCTGCTGACGCTGCTGTTCCGGTTCATGAAGCCGCTGATCAACGCCGGCCACGTGTACCTCGCCCAGCCGCCGCTGTTCCGGCTGCGGTGGTCGAACGCAGCGCACGAACTGGCGTACTCCGACGACGAGCGGGACCGGCTGCGCGACGAGGGCATCGCCGCCGGCAAGAAGCTGCCGAACGTCAACCCGATCCAGCGGTACAAGGGTCTGGGCGAGATGGACGCCGGCGACCTGTGGGACACCACCATGGACCCGGCGAAGCGGGCCCTGCTGCAGGTCACGCTGGACGACGCCGCAGCCGCCGACGAGATGTTCTCGATCCTCATGGGCGAGGACGTGGAGTCGCGCCGCAGCTTCATCCAGCGCAACGCCAAGGACGTCCGCTTCCTCGACATCTAGTCCTCGACATCTGGTCATTGAGCAACGGTCCATCGGCCCCCGCGAGGAACGGGCGGGGCGGTCCGAAGGGCGAAGGAGAGTAGGAACATGACTGACGGCCCCGACGAACCCACCGACGTCGTCGACGTGGACGCGGCCGCTGCCGCCGACCAGGCGCTGGCGCCCACCCAGGCGAAGACCGAGGAGATCGACCTGCAGGTCGAGATCCAGCGGTCCTACCTGGACTACGCGATGAGCGTCATCGTCGGCCGCGCGTTGCCCGACGTCCGGGACGGGTTGAAGCCCGTGCACCGCCGCGTCCTCTACGCGATGTACGACGGCGGCTACCGCCCCGACCGCGGCTGGAACAAGTGTTCGCGCGTGGTCGGAGAGGTGATGGGCCTGTACCACCCGCACGGCGACTCGGCGATCTACGACACCCTCGTCCGCCTGGCGCAGCCGTGGGTGATGCGCGCGCCGCTGGTCTCCGGCCAAGGCAACTTCGGCTCTCCCGGCAACGACCCGGCCGCCGCCATGCGGTACACCGAGTGCAAGATGGCGCCGCTGTCGATGGAGATGGTGCGCGACATCACCGAGAACACCGTGGACTTCAAGCCCAACTACGACAACCGCGAGACCGAGCCGGTCGTGCTCCCGGCCCGGTTCCCGAACCTGCTGGTGAACGGCTCGACCGGCATCGCGGTGGGCATGGCAACCAACATTCCGACGCACAACCTGCGTGAGGTCGCGGACGCCGTCCAGTGGGCGCTGGAACACCCGGACGCCACGAAGGAGGAGCTGCTCGAGGCCGCCATGGAGCGGATCAAGGGCCCCGACTTCCCCAACGGCGCGCTGATCGTCGGCCGCAAGGGGATCGAGGACGCGTACCGCACCGGCCGCGGCTCGGTGATCATGCGCGCGGTCATCGACATCGAGGAGGACCGCGCCGGCCGCACCCAGCTGGTGGTGACCGAGCTGCCGCACATGTGCAACCCGGACAACCTCGCGGTCAAGATCGCCGAGCTGGTGAACGCCGGCAAGCTCACCGGTATCGCGGACATCCGCGACGACTCCTCCGCCCGCACCGGTCAACGGCTGGTGATCCTGCTCAAGCGGGACGCGCAGCCGCGCGTGGTCATGAACAACCTCTACAAGCACACGCAGCTGCAGGACACCTTCGGCTGCAACATGCTGGCCCTGGTGGACGACGTCCCGCGCACGCTGCGGCTCGACCAGTTCATCAGCCACTGGGTGCGCCACCAGATCCAGGTGATCCAGCGGCGCACCGCGTACCGGCTCGAGGAGGCCGAGAAGCGGGCCCACCTGGACCGCGGGCTGGTGAAGGCGCTGAACCGGCTGGACGAGGTCCTGGCGTTGATCCGGGCGTCCCGCACGGCCGAGGCCGCCCGCGAGGGGCTGAAGGACCTCCTCGACATCGACGACGACCAGGCGCTGCACATCCTGAACACGCAGCTGCGGCGACTGGCGGCGATGGAGATCCAGCAGATCATCGACCGGCTCGCCGAGATCGAGCTGCTGATCACCGACCTGCAGGACATCCTCGCGAAGGTCGAGCGGCAGCGGGAGATCATCAGCACCGAGCTGGCCGAGATCGTCGAGAAGTACGGTGACGAGCGGCGCACGCGGATCATCGCCGCGGACGGCGACCTGTCCGACGAGGACTTCATCCCCGACGACGACATGGTCGTCACGATCACCCGCGGCGGGTACGCCAAGCGCACCCGCACCGACCTGTACCGCACCCAGAAGCGCGGCGGGAAGGGCGTCCGGGGGGCCAGCCTGCGGGTGGACGACGAGGTGGACCACCTGTTCGCGACCACGAACCACCACTGGATCCTGTTCTTCACCAACCTGGGCCGGGTGTACCGGGCGAAGGTGTGGCAGCTGCCGGAGGCCGGCCGTGACGCCAAGGGCGGCCACGTGGCCGGGCTGCTGAGCTTCCTGCCCGACGAGCGGATCGCCGAGGTGCTGACCCTGCGGGCCTACGACGACGCGCCGTACCTGCTGCTGGCCACGCGCAACGGCCTGGTGAAGAAGACCGAGCTGCGGGCGTACGACTCGCCCCGTCAGGCCGGCGTGATCGCGATCAACTTCCGCGAGGGCGACGACGAGCTGATCGGTGCGGCGCTGTGCAGTGCGGCCGACGACGTGCTGCTGGTGTCGCGCAAGGGGCAGGCGATCCGGTTCGCCGCGGACGACGAGCAGCTGCGTCCGATGGGACGGGCGACGTCCGGAGTGACCGGCATGAAGTTCCGGGACGGCGACGCGCTGCTCAGCATGTCGGTCATCGGTGCGGACATGCCCGAGGACGACCGCTACGTGTTCACGGTGACCGACGGCGGCTTCGCCAAGCGGACCGCGGTCAGCGAGTACCGGCAGCAGGGCCGCGGCGGGCTGGGCATCAAGGCGATGAAGCTCAACTCCGAGCGCGGGTCGCTGGTCGGCGGCCTGGTCGTGCAGGAGTCCGACGAGGTGATCGCGATCAAGGTGAGCGGCCAGGTGACCCGATCGGCGGTGGCCGAGGTGCCGGCGAAGGGACGCGACACGATGGGCGTGAAGTTCGTCGGCGTGGCGGAGGACGATGCGGTGTCCGTGATCGCCCTCAATCCGGAGTCGAGCGCTGTGGAGGCCGAGATCGAGGCGATTGCTCCGGATGTGACCCCGGAGGGTACCGTTGACCAGACGTCAACCGCGACCACCGAGGCCGAGGAGGAGAAGGGTGACTGATCGACCAGGCACCGTGGAGGGCCAGACCCAGGAGGGTCAGGACCACCCGCAGTGGCGCGTTGAGGGCTCCGAGTCCTCTGGGGACGGCCTGGGTGACACGGTCGTGAGCTTCCCCCGCATCGCCGACGACGGCGCTCCGCCCGACCTGCCGGCCCCGCCGCGGCCGCGCACCGGACGCACCGGTCGCCAGCCGGCGGTGAACGCTGACGGGAGCGTGAAGAAGTCCGCGGCGAAGGCTGAGCCCGCCGTCAAGCCCGCTCCGGTACCGACGAAGGACGAGGCCACGACAGTGATCAACGCGCCCTCGCCGTTCGCACCACCGGCGTCGGCTGCGACGGCGCCGACCGCTCCGGTCTCCCCGGCGCCCACGCTGCCGCCCGCTCCGTTCGCGGGGCCGAAGGCGTACGGTCCCCCCGCTGCGGCGGGCGCCGTAGCTGCCGCAGCCGTGGCACCGGCCGCCGTCGCACCGACGTCACCGGTCTCGGCGTCGAAGCCGTCGGGCCTGCGCCGCACCCGCAAGGCGCGCCTGCGGCTGTCGAAGATCGACCCGTGGTCGGTGATGAAGACGTCGTTCCTGTTCTCGATCGCCTTCGGGATCATGTTCGTGGTCGCCGTCGCCGTCGTCTGGACGGTCGTGCTGCAGTCGGGGGTGTTCGAGGCCATCAACGCGGCGATCGTGAACATCATCTCGAGCCCGAACTCGACCACCACCTGGCGGATCGAGGACTACGTCAACGGCAACAAGGTGCTGGGCATCGCGGCGCTGCTCGCGGTGATCAACGTGGTGATCTCCACCGCGCTGGGCACCCTGGCGGCGTTCCTGTACAACCTCAGCGCCAACATCCTCGGTGGCCTGGAGCTCACGCTCGCCGAGGACTGACCCGGGTTGGCCCGAGGAATCCCGGGGGAGATGCCCTCGCGAACGGCTGCCCGTCCCACCGACACGCCTCAAGTTGAGTGCATCCACCGGAGTCGGTAACGTTTCCTCCTGCGTGTTCCGCGCAAGCGGGCCTATAGCTCAGACGGTTAGAGCGCTGCCCTGATAAGGCAGAGGTCACTGGTTCAAGTCCAGTTAGGCCCACCACGCCCCACACCCCGCTTCCGCAAACTGGACCGAAAGCGCCGACATCGGCGGTTTGGGTCCACTTCGCCTGCGGTGGATCCCGCCCGGCGACCGATTGGCGGGCCGACCTATCCTGACCGGCATGGCGCACGAGTACCTTCCCGAGTCGGTCACCCGCGAGCAGGTCGACGCCCTTCCCGGCGCAACCGTGCTGCAGTTCGGCACGAACTGGTGCGGGTACTGCCGCGCCGCGCAGGGAGTGATCGAACCGGTGCTCGAGGGTGGCGAGGGCCTGACCCGCATCCTGGTGGAGGACGGCAAGGGCCGCCCGCTCGGCCGTTCCTACCGGGTGAAGCTGTGGCCGACGCTGATCTTCCTGGCCGACGGTCGCGAAGTGGCTCGGGTCGTACGTCCCTGGAAGCGTGAGGACGTGAGCACGGCGCTCGCCGAACTCGAGGCGGCGGAGACTCCGCGCGCCTGAACCGAGCCCGGGGGGAACCGGGCGCGAACCGCGCCCGGCGCCTCAGGCGCCCACAGCGTCGAGGTCGGCGAGGTCCCGTGCGGACAACACGAGGTCGCCCACGGCCAGGTTCTGCTCCAGATGGGCCACGCTCGACGTTCCCGGGATCAACAGGATGTTCTCCCGGTGCGCCAGCAGCCACGCCAGTCCCACCTGGGCCGGCGTCGCGCCCAGCCTACGGGCGACCGCCTGCACCACCGGGTTGTCGGGCACCTTCGGGGTGTGGGGAAACGCGGAGCCGAGCGGGAAGTAGGGCGCGTAGGCGATCCCCAGCCCTGTACACAGGTCGAGCACTTCGGCGTCCGTACGGTCCAGGAGGCTGAAGGCGTTCTGGACGCACACGATCCCGGCCTGGTCGATCGCCTGCTGCACCTGGGACCGGCTCGCCGTGGAGATGCCGATGCCAGCGATCTTGCCCTCCTCGCGCAGTGCCACCATCTCGGCCAGCTGGTCCTCCAGTGGCACACGCTGGTCGGCGGGCAGTCCTTCGGGGTGGTCCATCAGCCGGAGGTTCACCGCGCCGAGCCGCTCCACCTGCAGCGTCCGCAGGTTGTCCTCGACGCCGGAGCGCAACTGCTCGGGACGCTGACCGGGCGTCCAGCCGCCCTTGTCGTCGCGGAACGCACCGACCTTCGAGACGAGCACGAGGTCGTCCGGATACGGGTACAGCGCCTCGCGGATCAGCTGGTTGGCGACGTCCGGCCCGTAGTACTGCGCGGTGTCGATGTGGTTCACCCCGAGCTCAAGGGCCCGGCGCAGCACCGCGAGCGCGGCGGCATGATCGCGCGGCGGTCCGAAGACGCCGGGTCCGGGAAGCTGCATGGCCCCGAAGCCGATCCGGCGCACGGTCGAGGTCCCCAACGGGTAGGTGTCCATGCGGCCGACGATAGCTCCGGGCTCCGAGGGGTTCCCCGTCGCCCGTCCGGGGACTATCGACGACCCGGGTCGCGCGCCACCCTTGGATGGTGAAGTTCCTGTGCGCTGGCGTGATGGCGACGCCCGTGAGCCTCGTGCTCGTCGCGCTGCTCGCCGGCGGTGCAGGCCCGGCACAGGCGGCCGCGTCGCAGCTGGCCGCGTCCTGCGCGCAGAGCGCCGGCAGCTTCGTCGTCGACGGTTCCTCCGTGCGCATGCTCGTGGCCGGGGACGCCGCCTCCGACGACCCGGCGAGCACCGCCGTCACGTGCCTCGCCAGGGCCGCCGGTATCCCGCTGGACGACGCCGGTCAGGCGGAACTGGGCACCTTCGCCGGCTGGACGGTCACCCTCGACCAGGGCGGCCGGCGCGTGTTCACCTCCACGACGCAGGGCTGATCCCTGCCGCCTGCAGCCCTTCCGGCCGGTGGCAGGATGGCGTGATGAGCACCGCTTCAGCGAGCGCGACGGCCGTTCTGGTGTGCCAGGGACGGGCGAGCGCGGACGGACGGTACGCGGTGGGCCGCTTCTCCGACCCGGTCGCCCGTGACCTGCTCGAGCCCGACGAGCTCGAGGTGGTCGACCGGGTGCGCGTCGGCGCCGTCCCGGGCGAGGGCACCGCGCGCATGGCCTACGAGATGGTCCGCCAGACGGGCCTGACGATCGTTCCCCGCACCGTGGCGATCGACGACGCCATCCGCGCGCAGGTGACCGGTCAACTGGTGATCCTCGGTGCCGGGCTCGACAGCCGCGCCTGGCGGATGTCCGAGCTCGCCTCCACGACCGTGTTCGAGGTCGACCAGCCCGCGTCCCAGAAGGAGAAGGTGCGCCGCATCGGGGCCAGGGCGCCGCTGGCGCTGCGCGTGGCGCAGGTGCCGGTCGACCTCAACAGTGGGGCGCTCGCCCGCGGACTCCAGGACGCGGGCTTCGATCCCCGGGCAAGGACCACGTGGGTGTGGGAGGGCGTCATCCCCTACCTCCCCGCAGCAGCGGTCGCCGCCACCCTCGGCGAGCTCTCGACACAGTCGGCCCCCGGCAGCCGGCTGGTCCTGACCTACCAGTCGCGCGAGTTGCGTCCGCGCCTCGGCCGGACGCTGTTGCGCCTCGTGCTGCGGGCTTCCGGCGCCGCCGATCCCCTCGCGAGCGAGCCGTGGCGCTCCCTGTGGCGGCCGTCCGAGCTGGCCCGGCTCTGTGAACAGCACGGCTACCGGGTGGACGCCGACGACGACCTGCTCTCGCTGTCCGCGAAGCTCGACCTGCCGGCCGGTGTGGCGTCGTCGCTGCGCAACGGCCATGTCGCCATAGCGACCCGGGTGTAGCCGGCCGACCTCCGAAACGGGACGGACGGGTCAGGCGGCCGGTTCCTCGACGGTCGCCGGCTCGGAATGGGTGGTGACCCAGAAGCGGGCGGTCACCAGCAGCCCGAGCACCAGCAGGCCGGAGGTGAGGAAGAACGGCCACGTGCGGTCCATGCCCGACAGCCAGCCGGAGATCCATCCGAACGGCGCCGTCACCAGCATGACCACCGTTCGCTGGATCGCCATCACCCGTGACCGCTCGTGCCGGTCGACGTGCAGGGCGACCAGCGACTCGGCGAGCATGAACAGGATGCCGGCGCCGAAGGCGTCCAGCAGGAGGCAGGCGCCCAGCAGCGCGTAGGTGGTCCACCCGGGGCCGGCGGTGGACACCGGGATGCTGACCAGCAGGACCTGCCCCGCCAGGTACACGGCGAACCCCCACAGGGTGGGCCGCTTGAGGTGCTTGCCGTGCGTGAGCCACGGGATGAGGCTGAAGAAGAACCCCACGGACAACAGCGAGCGCACCATCGGGAAGAACGGCAGCAGCGGGTCGGGGACGCCCAGGTGCTGGTTGACCACCACCTGCCAGAACGTCCCGTTGACCAGGGCGACCGCGCCCACGAGGGCGGCGATGGTCAGCGAGAAGATCGTGCCCTTCGAGCGCACGATGAGCCCCAGTACCCCGCGATAGCCGGCCAGCACGCGCCACATGCTCACCCCACGCGTCTGCTCGCGCCGCAGGCGTCCGGTGTCGGTCTCGGTGGACCAGCGGTAGAGGATCACGATCTTGGCCGTCATGATGACGAACGCGTTGAGGTAGAGGATGCGGACGGCCGGCTCCAGCCCGAACCGGGAGACCAGGACCGCCGCGATGGGCGCGAACAGGGCCGAGAACTCGGCGGCGACCTTGATCAGTGAGTAGACCTTGGTGATCTCCCCCCGGTCGACGTCCTCGACGAGGAGGCAGTCCCAGGAGTTCTGGGTCACCTGCCAGGCGCCGTTGATGACCGACGCGACGAGGAACCACCAGAAGTTCTGGGCGAAGGCCCAGATCAGGCAGGGGATCGACCAGGCGATCACGTCGAAGACGGCGGTGGTGAGGCGCCGTCCGAGCTTGTCGGTGATGACGCCGCTGAGCAGGCCGAAGACCACCTGCGAGAGCATCGAGATCGTCGCCAGCAGGCCGATCTGCTGGTCGACCACGCCCAGGGCGAGCATGAAGACCGAGGCGTAGGGCAGCACGAGCATCATCGACAAGCCCCACAGGGGCTCGGTGTAGACGCAGGCACGCCCGTTCCCGCGCAGAGCCAGGAGGCTGGCTACCAGTGGGCTTCGCGGACGGGGCACCGGCCCAGTCAATCACGGCGCAACGCAGCGATTCGAACCCGTCGAGGAGTCGTTCGACCGACCAGCGGAACTGCGCGGACGAGTTCCACTCGGCGACCTCCACGGTGGCGGCAGCGATTACCATGCCAACGTGTCCAACCTCGTCCTCACCGTTGTCGGCGACGATCGCGCCGGCCTGGTCGCCGCCCTCGCCGACGTCGTGTCCGCCCACGGCGGCAACTGGGAGCACAGCCAGCTCGCCGAACTCGCCGGGACCTTCGCCGGAATCGTCGTCGTCTCAGTGCCGGACGAGCGGGCGGACGACCTCACCGTGGCCCTCGGCCGGCTGGACGGGCTGCTGAAGGTCACGGTCCATCCCGGCGCCCTCCAGACGGAGGCGGCGAAGCCGCGGGAGCTCACGGTCAACGTGCTCGGCAACGACCACCCGGGGATCGTGCGCGACATCTCCGCCGTACTCAGCCGACACGGCCTGAGCATCGACCTGCTCACGAGCGAGAGCAGGGAGGCGCCGATGTCCGGAGGACGGCTGTTCGAGGCGCACGTGGTGGCACGCGTTCCGGCCGGCGCGGACCCCGGCGCGATCAAGGCCGACCTGGAGCGGCTGGCGGCAGAGATCCTGGTGGACATCACGCTCGAGGACCTCTGATCGCCCGCGGCACGAGCGCTTGCTCCCCGAAACGCAGGTCGCCCGCCGTCCCCGGACAGGGGGACGGCGGGCGAAGAGCGGGGGTGTGACTAGGTGACGTGGAAGACGCTGACCCCACCGGGTCCGACCAGCAGGCCGACCACGATGAGCACGATCCCCCACAGCATCTGGCCCCTCACGAGGGCGAAGATCCCTGAGACCACGAGAATCGCGGCGAGGATCCACAACAGAAGTGCCATTGTCGAACTCCTTCCACTGCTTACTTGAAAGCGTCCTTGACGTTCTCGCCGGCCTGCTTGACGTTGGCGGCGGCCTGGTCGGCCTTGCCCTCAGCCTCGAGCGACTCGTTGTCAGTGACCTTGCCGACGCCTTCCTTGATGTTGCCCTTGGCCTCTTCGGCGGCGTTGCGTACCTTGTCGTCGATACCCATTGGGGTCATCTCCTTCTGTCGATCCGTACGTGTGTCTGGTACCCGGGGACGTGCCCGGTAAACCTCCCGGTGGACCCGGTGCCGGCGCAGGGGTGGCGCCGGGTCCACCGCGAAGCGGCTCAGCCGGCCAGCGGCTCGTGCTCGGTGAGCGCGTCCTTCGCGCGGCCGAGGCTGCGACGGAGGATGCGTGACACCTGCATCTGCGACACGCCGAGCCGGCGTCCGATCTCCGCCTGCGTGCAGCCCTCCTCGAAGCGCCACCGCAGCACGAGCCGCTCCCGGCCACTGAGGCCGGACAGCGCGCGCTGGAGAGCGAGGCGGTCGATGAGCTGGTCGGTGCCGCCGTCCTCGGACAGGGTCGACCCGAAGCTGGTGCCGGAGTCGGCATCAACGGGGGCGTCGAGCGACCACGGGCGGTAGCTGCCGTCGGCCACCGTGGCCTCGCGCACGAGGCCGGCGTCCACGCCGAGCTCGTCGACGAGTTCGGCGGTGGTGACCTGCCGGCCCAGCTGCTGCTCGAGCAGCTGGCCCTGGCGGCTGGCCCGGGCCCGGAGCTCCTGGATGCGGCGCGGGGGCCTGACCATCCAGCAGTGGTCACGGAAGTACCGCTTCAGTTCCCCCGTGATCGTCGGGACGGCGAAGGCGACGAAGCTGCGTCCCTCGCTGGGACGGAAGCGGCGGACGGCGAGGAAGAGGGCCACCCTGGCCACCTGGACGAGGTCGTCCCGGTCGGCGCCACGGTTGGCGTAGCGGTTGGCGAGCGCGTCGCACAGGCCGAGGTTCAACTCGACGAGTTCGGCGGTGATGGCTTCCCGTTCGGGAATCGAGGTGCACCCCTCGAGACGTCCGAGGAGTTCCTCGGTGCGGAGTTCACGGGTGCGGGGATCTGCGGTGACGCTGGTGGTGGTCGAGTTGCCACGTGCCATCGTCTTCTCCTTTCGGAGTGACGCCCGAGTCGGCACGTGTTTTGACCGCTCTGACCCCTCGACATTGGCAGTGGCCGAGCCCCCCGTCAACGCCTGAGCCGGCAACAAACCCAAATCCACGCTCAAATGAGGCCAGGAGCTACGCAATTCCGCGCACGTTAAGCGCTTACACGGCACTGTGCTTGGGGGCGAATCCCGCCGGGACCGTCGCACGCGGCCGCGCGGTGGGATAGTCGCCTTACCGAGGTGAGTGAAGTGCCGGTACGCCAGTCAGCTTCCCCCGCGCAGCCGCGATGGGACGCATCGCTGCTCCCGAGCGAGGAGGTGCTGGAGCGCCTGGGCTCGGACCAGGGGACCGGACTGTCCTCCACGGAGGCCGCGGCACGGCTGGCCGCGCACGGGCCCAACGTGCTCCAGGTGCGTCGGCCCGTTCCGCTGTGGCGCCGGGCCCTCGCCCAGTTCGCCGATCCGCTGGTCTCCCTGCTCCTCGTCGCGATCCTGATCTCCGGCGTCGCCTGGGCGGCCGAGGGAGCGCAGGGCTGGCCGGTGGACGTGCTGGTGATCATGGCGATTCTCGCTGCCAACGCTGCGATCGGCGTCGCGCAGGAGAAGCGGGCCGCGGACGCGGTGGCCGCCCTTGCGCGGCTGACCGCTCCGAACGCCACCGTCCTGCGCGACGGTCGCCTCCGCACGGTGCCCGCCGCAGAGGTCGTACCCGGCGACGTGGTCGAACTCGGCGAGGGAGACGCGATCGTGGCCGACGCGCGGCTGGTTAGCGGACGTGGGCTCCGGGTCCTGGAAGCCGTCCTCACCGGTGAGAGCGAGGCCGTGGCCAAGGATCCCGCACCGCTGCTCGCCCCGGCCGGGGTCGGCGACCGCCTGGACATGGTCCACTCCGGAACCGCCGTGGTCCAGGGGGCCGGGCGTGCGGTCGTGACGGCGACCGGGATGGACACGGAGGCCGGTGCGATCGCCGAACTGCTCGCGTCGACGCCGCAGGAGCAGAGCCCCCTGCAACGCGATCTCGCGCGGGTCTCGAAGGTCCTGGGTGCGGGCGTGATCGCCATCGCAGCCGCGGTGATGCTGGTCACCGCCATCCTGAACGGGGTGCACGACCTGCCCGACGCGGTCGCAGTGCTGCTGCTCGGCCTGTCGCTGGCCGTGGCAGCCGTCCCGGAAGGGTTGCCGGCGATCCTGTCGGTGACCCTCGCGATCGGAGTGCAGCGGATGGCGTCCCGCGGTGCCGTCGTCAAGAGACTGCACTCGGTCGAGACGCTCGGGTGCGCGACGGTGATCGCCACGGACAAGACCGGGACCCTCACCCGCAACGAGATGACCGTCCAACGGGTGCTGACAGCGTCCGGAGAAGTCGAGCTCAGCGGAACGGGTTACCGCTCCGCAGGCGGAGCCCGGGTGCTGACCGGTGACCTCGAGGAGCTGATGGCGGAGGTCGAGCTCGTGATCCTGGGCGGCGCGCTCGCCAACAACGCCAGCGTGAGCGAGGCCGGGGGGACGGTCGAGGTGCACGGCGACCCCACCGAAGCAGCGTTCCTCGTTGCGGCGCGCAAGCTGGCGGGCCTGGAGGCGAGGGTGCAGGCCTTCGAACGGCGTGGCGACATCCCGTTCACCGCTGATCGGCGCCTGATGTCGTCGGTGGGCTGGCACGGTCCCCTGGCCAGACTGGCCATCGTCACGAAGGGTGCCGCGGACGTCCTGCTGGCCCGGTGCACGGCCGTGCAGCACGGTGGTGCTGCGGTCGCGCTCGGCGACGCGGAGCGCGCACGATTGGCGGCCGGGATCGAGCGACTGTCGGGTGAGGCGTACCGCGTGCTCGGTGTCGGCTACGCCTGGTTCGAGCCGGAAGAGACCGCCGGCGTCCTCGGGCGGCTCACGAGCGAGGACGCGAGCAGCCTGGAGCACGGCCTGGTCTATGCCGGGGCCGTCGGCATCATCGACCCGCCGCGCCCGGAGGTCGCCACGGCGATCGCCGAGGCCGGCCGGGCCGGCGTCCGGGTGCTCATGATCACCGGTGACCATCCCGCCACCGCCGCGCGCATCGGCGCCGACCTGGGCATTGGCGTCGCGGGGACGGCGGTCACGACGGGTGCTGAGCTGGACGCGGCCCCACCGGGCTGGCTGGCGGAGCGGGTGCGGACGGGATCGGTGTTCGCGCGCGTGGCGCCCGCCCACAAGCTCGCCCTGGTCAGGGCCCTGCAGGCGGACGGCCAGGTGGTCGCCATGACCGGAGACGGGGTCAACGACGCACCCGCCCTGAAGGCGGCCGACATCGGTGTCGCCATGGGCCGTGCGGGCACGGAGGTCAGTCGCGACGCGGCCGACCTGGTGCTGGCGGACGACAACTTCGCCACCATCGTCGCTGCCGTGCGGGAGGGCCGGCGCATCTTCGCCAACATCGGCAAGTTCCTGCGCTACCTGCTCTCCTCGAACCTCGGCGAGGTGTGCACGGTCTTCGGAGGTGTGGTCCTCGCCGGGCCGCTCGGGCTCGCGGCCGTCGCAGGGAACGAGCTGGCCGTCCCCCTGCTCGCGACGCAGATCCTGTGGATCAACCTGGTGACCGATGCCGCACCAGCCCTCGCGATGGGCATCGACCCGGAGGTGGAGGACGTCATGTCCCGTCCGCCCCGCGAGCCGGGCACGCCGGTGGTCAGCGCGTCGATGTGGCTGCAGATGGGCTGGATCGCCGTTGTGATGGCCGGCGCAGCACTGCTGGCGATCGATCTGTGCCTGCCCGACGGCGTGGTCCCCGGTGACGGCTCGATGGCGGTGGCGCGAACCGCCGGGTTCACGACGCTGGTGTTCGCCCAACTCTTCAATGCGTTCAACTCCCGCTCCCTGACCACATCGGCCTTCAGCGGCCTGTTCTCGAACCGTTGGCTGTGGGCGGCTGTCGTCACCGCGGGCCTCCTGCAGGTGGCAGTGGTGCAGGTGCCGTGGCTTCAGGCGGCGTTCAGCACCGAGGCGCTGGCTCCCTGGCAGTGGGCGGCGTGCCTGGGGCTGGCGTCCTCGGTGCTGTGGGCGGAGGAGCTCAGGAAGCTGCTCCGACGCCGGTCGACACGGGCGTGACCGTTGTCCCGCCGGGATCGGCTACTTCTTCGGAATCGTGCCGGACGCGCTCTCGAGATGGGCGCGGACGAACCACTGGAACTTCTCGAGCTCGGCCGTGTGGTCGATCAGGATGTCCTGGGTGACCAGGTCGAGCTCCTCGAGGTCCTCCATCGCCTTGCGGTTGGACGAGATCACGCCGTCGTAGACCTTGTCGAGTTCGTGCAGGTGGTTCTCCACGAGGTCGCGGCCCAGCGGGTAGTCCTCCCAGGTGCGGACGGCGATGATCGCCCCGGGAGTCCCCTTCGGGGACGAGCCGAGGGCTGCGATCCGCTCGGCCACCTGGTCGGCGTACTCGCGTACCAGTTCGACCTGCGGGTCGATCATCTCGTGCACGCCGATGAAGTGGGGGCCGACCACGTTCCAGTGCACGTGCTTCAGGGTGAGGTGCAGGTCGTTGTAGCAGGCGAGTCGCTCCTGGAGGATGGTGACGACCTGGGCGGCCTCGTCGCTGTCGAGGCCGGGCAGGGTGAAGCGGGTCTTTGCGTTGGCCATGGTGTCTCCTTCGCTGGACGTCTGGACTGGCTCGTCCCGTTCCTTACCCATTCGGGGCGGATCGACGACACCACGGCGCCCGGCGGGTCAGACCCCGGAGAGCACCGCCACCAGCCACACGCCGGACGCGGCCAGCGCCAGGCCGAGCTCACAGATCATGCCCAGGCCGGTGGCCTTGAGGCCCACGATGGCCGAGGCCCGGGCGCGCCGCGGATCGCGCAGGCGCAGGTACTCGGCGAGGAACAGTCCCAGGGGGAAGAACAGGAGCAGCCCGATCACCGGGACCACGAAGAAGCCCACGATGCCGGCCAGGCCCGCCGCGACGAGCGAGCTGCCCGGGACGCCTGCCGCCCGGGTGTGCCTGGCCTGGATGAACCAGGTGATCACGCCGCCCGCGACCAGCAGGACCGCGCAGGCGGCGAACACCGTCCAGGCCGGTGCCGTGGCGGTCAGCAACGCCCAGGCGAGCACCGCCAGGCCGATCAGGACCGAGCCGGGCAGGACCGGAACGACGATCCCGACGAGACCGACGAGAATCGCCACGCCGACCACGAACTCGAGCAGCACGATTCCCTCCTCCTGGGCGCAGTGTCTGCGAACAGTGTGCACGGCGGTTCCGCACGGTGGCTCTGGTTAGGGTGGGAGCGCGGCGCCGCCGTGGTGCCGCTGCCCGAGGAGATCCCCATGACCAGCCCCGCCGTGCGCACCCCCGTCCAGGCTCCCAGCAACGCCGCGTACGCCGCGGCCCGATCGCTCAGCGACGGGCAGGCCAAGCCCCTCGGCGCGCTGGGTGACCTCGAGACGCTCGCCGCCTGGGTCGCTTCCTGTCAGGGGGTGTGCCCGCCCCGGCAGCTCGACGACGTGCGTGTGGTCGTCTTCGCGGGCGACCACGGCGTGGCGGCGGACGGGGTCTCCGCCTACCCTGCGGCGATCACGCCGGCCATGGTCCACGGCATCGCGGGGGGTCACGCGGGGGTGTCGGCCCTGGCGGCGGCCAACGACGTCCGTGTGGCCATCTACGACCTCGGGGTCGCCGTCGACTTCCCCGACCTGCCGGCGGAGATCGGCCGGTTCAAGGTGCGCCGGTCCTCCGGGGCCGTCCACCTCACCGATGCGCTGACACTCCGGGAGGTCGAGCAGGCGCTGGCCGCCGGCGACACGATCGCCGCCGAGCAGGTCGCGGACGGGGCCCAGCTGCTGATCGCCGGCGACCTCGGCATCGGCAACACCACCATCGCCGCCGCCCTCATCGCCGCCTCGCTCGGCGTGCCGGCGGCGGCCGTCACCGGACGCGGTACCGGCATCGACGAGGGCACCCTGGTGCACAAGACGGCGCTGATCGAGGCGGCGCTCGATCGTGCGGGGGAGCGGGTGGTCGATCCGGTGGAGCGGCTCGCGGCACTGGGCGCGGCCGACTTCGCCGCTGCCGTCGGCTTCATCACCGGCGCGGCGCGGCGCGGTGTGCCGGTGCTGCTGGACGGGGTGATCGCGGCTGCGGAAGCGCTGGTCGCCGAGGACTTCGCGCCCGGGACGCGGGCCTGGCTGCAGGCCGGCCACCGTTCGACCGAACCGGGTCAGGCGCTCGCGCTGGACCGCCTGGGCCTGAAGCCGCTCGTGGACTTCTCGATGCGGCTCGGCGAGGGCAGCGGCGCGGTGCTGGCCGTGCCGGTGGTGCGTTCGGCGATCGCCGCGCTGACCGGCATCGCGCAACTCTCCGACCTGACGTGAGCGTGCTCCGCGGCCTGCGCCTGGCGCTCGGGCTCCTGACGGTGGTGCCGGTGCGTCCGCCAGAGACCATCGGACGGCCCGAGGCGCGGGTGGCGATGCTCCTGGCGCCCCTGGCGGTCCTGCCGGTGGCGCTCGTCGCCGCAGGATCGGGCTGGCTGGCGGTCACCCTCCGGCTGCCCGGGGCCCTGGCGGGCCTGCTGGTGGTGGCGGCACTGGCGCTCGGCACGCGGGCGATGCACCTGGACGGGCTCGCCGACACGACCGACGGGCTCGGCTCGGGCACGCCACCGGCCGCGGCGCTGGAGATCATGCGCCGTGGCGACATCGGGCCGATGGGGACGGTGTCACTGCTGCTCGTGCTGGCGATCGACGCGGTGGCCTCCGGTGTCGTCCTCGACCGGCCGTACGGCTGGCTCTGGCTGGCTGCCCTGGTCTGTGCGTCCCGGGGCGCGCTGGTGCTCGGCTGCCTCCGGGGCGTGCCGGCAGCGCGTCCCGGGGGCCTCGGCGCGCTCGTGGCCGGCAGCGTTCCGGGAGCGGCCGCCGTCGCGGTCTGGGTGGTGCTCGGGCTGCTGCTGACCGGAGCCGGGACGCTCGCCGGCCAGGCATGGTGGCTTCCCCCGGCTGGCGTCCTGCTCACGTTGGGCGTGACCGGGTGGCTGCTGAAGCGGTGCGTCGACCGGCTGGGCGGCATCACCGGCGACGTCCTCGGAGCGCTCGTCGAGCTGGCTGCGGCCGCGCTCCTGGTGGTGGCGTCTATCCCCTGACGGCGACGAGGGCCAGGGTGCTCCCCGTCGCGGTGAACGAGCCGCCGAGGGCGTCGATGACGGCGCCGACGCGATCCAGGATCACTTCCCGCCGTGTGGCGTCCACCCGGGTCAGGGCCCCACTGGTGGGCAGCAGGTCGAGCCACTCCTCGCGGGTGCAGGTGCGATCCCACGCGAACTCCCAGCGCTCGGGCTCGCCGAACCCGGCCTGCGCGCGGATGGCTGTGGACGCCAGGTCGAGCAGCCGCGCGTAGGCGTCGGTGCCGGTCAGGCCGGTCGGCAGGCGGAACGGCGCCTCCGGGACGAGTTCGGCGAACGCGTCCGCGAACGCCTGGTCGACGCGTGACTCGCCGAACACGACGTTCCAGACGGGAACGAGAAGCCCGCCGGGACGCAGGACCTGAGCCGCCTTCGCCGTGCCGAGGTCCGGGTCGACCCAGTGCCACGCCGTGCCGGCGACGACCGCGTCGACGGTGCGTCCGTGCGGGTCCCACTCCTCGAAGGTGGCCACGTCGACCGCCACCCCGGTCATGCGCGCGAACGCCGCCATCCGCTCGTCGGGCTCCACGCCCCACACGCGGCAGCCCTTCCCGGCCAGCTGACGGGCGAGGATGCCGGTGCCGGTGCCGATGTCGAGCACGTCACGGCCGGGGAGCGCGGCGACGAGCCGCTCGAGGAACGCCGGCGGGTAGGCCGGCCGCGTCCGGTCGTAGCGCTCGGGGTCCACCCCGAAGGACTCTGCGACGGCGCGGGCGCGGGACGGCTGCTCGGTCATGCGTCCGCGGGCGGGGCCTGACCGGCGAAGCGGACCGCGATGCCGGTGAGCACCACGTCCAGGTACTGCTCGAACCGCTCGTCGGACGGGCTGAGGAGTTGCCGGCCGGCCTCGGTCACGAGAGGCACCTCCGCCGCGATCGCCGGATCGGTGGCGGTCAGCAGGAAGTGCTCGGACGCGGCGATGGACTGTTCCTCGATCACGAAGCCAACGACCAGCGCGTTGACGAGCTGTACCGCGGCGGTCGCGTGCTGGAGGTCGAGCCCGCTGTGGGTCCAGCGCGACATCCAGAACTCCTGGGCGCGAAGGACGTCCACGTCGGTGACGCGCGTGCCGCTGAACGTCCGGGCACCGTCGCGGTAACGCAGGTACTCGGCGCGGATCACCCGGGCGAACGCGGCCAGCCCGTCCCGCCAGCCCTCCGGCTGCGGCTGCGCGGCGAGCGTCGCGGCCATCCGTCGCCGGATCTCGGTGGCCATCTCGTCGAGGATCTCCTGCTTGCTCGACACATGCCAGTACAGGGCCGGGGCGCGGACTCCGAGCCGGTCGGCGAGGGCGCGCGCAGTGACGCCCTCGATCCCCTCTGCGTTGAGGAGCTCGAGGGCGGTCTGCACGATCCGCTCCCGGCTGATGCCCTTGGCCACAGGGTCACGCTAACACCGTTGTGGGAAGGCGGTTGCGCGCTGTGGAAGGAGTGGTACAGATGATTTCAGAGCGTGAGCGGTCGGCCGGCCACCATCAGCACGACCCGGTCGCAGGCATCGCCCACACGCTGGTTGATCCGTCCGAGGTGGTCGGCGAACAGTCGTCCGGAACGGTACTCAGAGACCAGCCCCCAGCCGACTTCGTTGGTGACCACCACGACGTCCTGGCTGTGGGCGGAAATCGCCGCAACCAGGGCCGACACCTCCGTCTCGAGGCGGGACGCCCAGTCGGGCGCGTCGGCGTCCCACGCGCCCCACGAGTCCATCAGCCGGGTGAGCCAGGTGCCGAGGCAGTCGATCAGGACCGGCCCGGTGGCCTCGGTGACGGCATCGGCGAGGTCGAGGGTCTCGACCGTCCGCCATGTCGGAGGACGACGCAGGCGGTGCGCGGCCACCCGGGCGGCCCACTCCGCGTCCCTGGCCGGGTCGGCCGGATAGCCGGGGGTGATGTAGCTCACCTCGGCGTCGGTCGGCAGCAGGGTCTCGGCGAAGCGGGACTTGCCGCTGCGCACGCCACCGGTAACCAGGAGGTGAGCCATGGGCCGAACCCTACTAACCTCACCCGGGTGAGTGACCCCGACGCGTACGTGTCCACCGGGCGGCTGCCTCCGTCCCCCGAGGTGCGGCGCATTCTGGACGCCGTGCACGCAGAGGTGGCGGGCGTCACGGGAGGGGAGAACTCGCAGATCTATCCGGCGCTGGCCCAGGCCGATCCGTCCCGCTTCGGCCTGTGCGTTGCGGGCACCGACGGGCAGGTCCTCGAGGCCGGCGACGCTGACGTCGGCTTCGCGATGATGAGCGTCGCCAAGCCGTTCACCTTCGCCCTGGTCTGCGCGCACCTCGGGGCGCAACGGGCACGACGCGAACTCGGTGCGAACGCGACCGGGCAGGGGTTCAACGCCCTCGAGCCGGTGCTCGCCGCACCGGGTGGGCGGACCAACCCGATGGTGAACGCCGGCGCCATCGCCACCTGCAGCCGGCTGCCCGGTGGCGACCTCGACAGCCAGTGGGCCCACCTGCTCGACGGTCTCTCTGCCTTCGCCGGTCGGCGGCTGGCGCTGGACGACGAGCTCTACGACAGCGTCAGCTCGACGAACTTCCGCAACCGCGAGATCACCGTCGCGCTCGCCCGCCGCGGGGCGCTCGCGGGCGATCCGGACGCCGCGCTGGAGCTCTACACCCGGCAGAGCAGCGTGCGGGTGAGCGCGCGCGACCTCGCGGTGATGGGTGCCACCCTGGCCGGCGGCGGCGTGAACCCGGTGACGCGGCTGCGGGTTGTGGACGCCGCCCTGTGCCAGCCCGTGCTGGCGGTGATGGCCACCTCGGGCATGTACGAGCGCTCCGGCGACTGGCTGTACGACGTGGGGCTGCCCGGCAAGTCCGGCATCGGCGGCGGCGTGCTCACGGTCTCGCCCGGAAAGGCCGGCCTGGGGACGTTCTCTCCGCCGCTGGACGAAGCCGGCAACAGCGTGCGCGGGGTGCTCGCCGCGACGCGCCTGGCGAACCTGCTCGGCCTGGGCCTGTTCACCTCCCGTCCCACCTGACGCATCGGGGACGGTTCCCGATGCGTCAGGTGGCGCCGTCCCTGACGCGTGAGGAACCGTCCCCGATGCGTCACTGACGCGTGAGGAACCGTCCCGGATGCGTCAGGCGAGGTGGCCGGCGGCGAGGCGGGCGGCGTCGGCGCGGTAGCCGGCCGCGTGGCGGTGCAGGTCGGGGTTGCCGAGGTCGACCGCGGCCCGGTCGCTGAAGTCGGCGAGATCGCGCAGCCGGTCGACGACGACGGGAAGGACGTCGGACGCGGCGAAGGTGCCGCCATACGCCCCGACGAGCCTCTCCAGCCTCGCCGCGCGCTCCGGGGCGTCGAAGGCGCCGGCGTCCAGGGCGCCGGTCAGCGGCACGAGGGTGTAGGCGAGGTAGGCCAGGTCCCAGATGCGTGGACCGGGCGAGCAGTAGTCGAAGTCGATGACGCCGGACAGGCGCCCGCCGTCGAAGACGAGGTTGTAGACCGCGAAGTCGTTGTGGCACACGACCTCCGCGGGGTGCCGGACGGGGGAGCGCCAGCCGTCCCGCAGCGCGGCGAGCCCCACGGACGCGTCGTGCAGCCGCCTCAGCAACCGCGCCGCGTCGGGCAGCACCCCCTCGCCCCACACCCATTCCGGCATCGGGTACGCCGGCACCACCCCGGGCACGAAGCTCAGGCGCTCCCGGCCGTCGTCGGCGTAGCCGAGCGGACGCGGCACGCCGTCCACTCCTGCCGCAGCGCAGGCCTCGAGCAGCCGGTGGACGTTGGGCGTCCAGAAACCGGCGACGCGCAGCACCTCGTCACCTCGCCGGCTGACCGGGCCCATGTTGCCGCCGGCCAGGGGCTCCTCGGCAGGATCCACCGCGCTCAGGCCCGGGCTTCCCGGTACTCCGCCGTGGCCAGGCGGATGCAGGCGGCGGCCACCTGCATGGCGGTGCGCACCTCGGCCACCGGCGGACGGGTCGGCGCGATCCGGATGTTGCGGTTGTCCGGGTCGACCCCGCGCGGGTAGGTGGCCCCGGCAGGGGTCAGGCTCACCCCGGCGCCGTTCGCCAGCTCGACCACCCGGGCCGCCACCGGCTCGGTCGTGAACAGCGAGCTGAAGTAGCCGCCCCGCGGTGTCGTCCAGGTGGCGAACTGCCCGTCGGTGCCCAGCTCGGCGCTGAGCACCTCGTCCACCGCTGCGAACTTCGGCGCGATCAGGGCCGCATGCGCACGCATGAGGCCGGCGATCCCGCCCGGGTAGGCGTCGAGGAAGCGGACGTGGCGCGCCTGCTCGAGCTTGTTCGGGCCGATGCTCTGCGCGCCCAGGTAACGCGACAGCCACGCCACGTTGGCGGTCGACGTGCCCACGAATCCCAGCCCGGCGCCGGCGAAGGTGACCTTGCTGGTGCTGCCGAAGGCGAACGCCCGGTCCGGGAACCCCGCCTCGGCACAGAGGCCGACGAACTCGACGGTGGCGTCCGGCTCCCCGAGGTGGTGCGCCCGGTAGGCGTCGTCGGCGAAGATCGTGAAGTCGGGGGCCGCGGTCGGCATCGAGGCCAGGCGCCGGGCGGACGCGGGGCTGATCGTCTCACCGCCGGGGTTGGAGTACGTGGGCACGAAGAGCACGCCCTTCACGGCAGGGTCGGACGCGGCCAGCGCCGCGATCGCCTCCACGTCCGGACCGTCGGCGCGCATCGGCACCGGCACCAGGTCGAAGCCCAGCGTCTCGAGCAGCAGGAAGTGCCGGTCGTAGCCGGGCACCGTCACGATCATCTTCGGCTGCTCATGCACCCAGCCGCGCTGCGAACCGCGAACGCCGTGCAGCAGGGCGAAGCCCAGCACCAGGCCCTGCAGCTCGAGCGAGGAGTTGTTCCACACCACGACGTTGGCCGCATCGACCCCGAGGTAGCGGCCGAAGAGGGCTCTCGCGCTCGGCAGGCCGGCGACCCCGCCGGGATAGTTGCGCAGGTCGATGCCATCGAGGGAGACGTCGGAGGGGCCGAGGGCGGTGAACAGGGCACCGGAGAGGTCGAAGTCGGCGTCCGAGGGTTGCCCGCGCTGCATGTTCAGCGACAGGCCGCTGGCGACGAACGCGTCATAGGCGGCACGGGCGGCGGCGAGCTCGCCGGCCATCGTCAGTAGCCGATCGCCGCGAGGGTGGAGCGGATCGCGGCCGCCGACCTGTTCAGCATGCCGATCTCGTGTGCGTCCATCGGGAACTCGAACGTCCGCTGGATTCCGGACGGGCCGACCAGGCTGGGCACCGACAGCGCCACCCCGGACACGCCGCGGTAGTCGGTGAGCACGCTGGACAGCGGCCAGATCTTGCGCTGGTCACCGAGGATCGCCTCCACCAGCCGGGCACCGGCCAGGCCGATGGCGTAGTTGGTCGCACCCTTGCCCTCGATGATCGAGTAGGCGGCGTGGACGGTGTCGTGCGCGATCTGGGCCAGCGCCTCCTCGCTGAACACCCGCGCGCCGGAGGGGTCGGTCCAGTCGCGGATCGGGATCTGTGCGATCGAGGCGGACGACCAGATGGGGAACTCGGTGTCGCCGTGCTCGCCGAACATGGCCGCGTGCACGTTCGACAGTGCCACCCCGGCGCGCTGCGCGATCGCCCAGCGCAGGCGCGAGGTGTCCAGCAGCGTGCCGGTGGACAGGACCCGGTTGACCGGGAGTCCACTCACCTTGTGCGCGACGACGGTCAGCACGTCGCAGGGGTTCGTGACCAGGACGAGGACGGCGTTGGGCGCCTGCTCCAGCAGGTCGGGCACGAGCTTGGTCATGATGCCGGCGTTCACCCCGGCGAGGTCGAGCCGGGTCTGGCCCGGCTTCTGGCGTGCGCCGGCCGTGATGATGATGACCGAGGAGTCCTTCACCACCGAGATGTCGGAGCCGCCGGTGACCACCGACGTGGGCGTGAACTGGGTGCCGTGGGCGAGGTCGTGGACCTCAGCCTCCACCTTCTTGGTGTCGATGTCGTAGAGGGCGATCTGGCGGGCCGAACCACGGATCAGCGAGGCATAGGCGATGGAGGTGCCGACGGACCCGGCTCCCACGACGGTGAGCTTCGAGTTGGCGAGGTTCTGGCTTTCGACGGACGCAGCGGTCATGGCGGAAGCCTAGCTAGGACGAGGCCGCCCCGGTCACCAGCGAGCGCAGCAGCGCCGTCAGCTGGACGTGGCGCGAGCGGTCGTCGGGTTCGAGGCCGTGCAGGAGGGCGTTGCTGCCGCTGTGGGTGTAGACGGCGTGCAGCAGGTCGATCGCCTGGTCGATCGGCACGAGCAGTTCCGCCCCCACCTGGTGGACCGCGTCGGTGAGCAGGCCGCCGACCCGTCCGCACATCCGGTCGTTGAGGGCGAGCAGCGGCCCGCGAAGGGACGGGTTGCGGATGGCGTAGAGCCGCAGCTCCATGTTGGCGACGAGGTCCTCGCTGCCGCGGGGCTGGGCGGCGAGGAACACGCTCAACGCCGACTCCACCAATTCTTCGATGTTGCGGGCGTCGAGCACCCGTCCCTGCAGGGCGGCGACCGCCTTCTCGGTGGCGGCGAGCTCGCGGGCGGCCTGGCGGTCGAGCACGGCCAGGCAGAGCTCGTCCTTGTCGGCGAAGTTGGAGTAGAACGCGCCGCGGGTGAACTCAGCCCGCTCGCAGATCTCCTCGACGCTGGCCCCGAGCACGCCCTTGGCTGCGAACAGAGCCACCGCGGCGTCCATGAGTCGCTCCCGGGTGTGGCTGCGGCGAGCAGTGACGGCGGTCTCGCTCATCGCATCCCCTCCTCAGATTTGAATACAGGTCTGTATTGAATACACTACCGTATCGAAACCTGAGTGCGGCACCCTCCGGAAGGCCACGCGTTTGTCCTCATTCCTGTACCGCCTCGGTCGCGCCAGCTACCGGCTGCGCGGCCGCGTCGTGATTGCCTGGACGGTCCTGCTGGTGCTCTTCGGTGGCCTCGCGGTCACGATCGGCGGCCAGTTCACCGACGTCTTCGAGGTGCCGAACGCGAGTTCGACCAAGGCCCTCAACAAGCTCAAGGTCACGTTCCCCGAGGCCGCGGACGCGACGGCGACCGTCCTGATCACGGCGCCCCGGGGCGACCGGCTCGAGGACACGGCCGTCCGGAAGGCCGTGAAGGCCTGGGAGCAGCGCGTCGAGGAGTTGCCGTTCGTCAAGGGCATCATCGACCCCTACAACGAGCACGTGGACGGCCTCATCAGCAAGGACGGCGCGAGCGGCACGGCGAGCATCCGGGTGGAGGGCACCGCGTCCACCATGACCGACGCCCAGCGCGAGGAGCTCACGGCGGCGGCGAAGACGCTGGAGACCACGCTGCCCGGGGCGCGGGTGCTGGTCGGCGGAGAGGTCTTCTCCATCCACGTCCCCCACATCACCGTGATCGAGGCGCTCGGCCTGGGCGTCGCGATCATCGTCCTGGTGATGACGCTCGGCTCGGTGGTGGCCTCCATGATGCCGGTGGGCACGGCCGTCGCCGGCGTGGGGATCGGCGTCCTCAGTGTCCAGATCGCGGCCGGCGTCATCTCGGTGAGCTCCACGACCCTCATGCTCGCGGTGATGCTCGGCCTCGCGGTGGGCATCGACTACGCGCTGTTCATCATCTCCCGCCACCGCGACCAGCTCGCCGCCGGCATGGAGGTCGAGGAGTCGGCGGCGCGCGCGGTGGGCACCGCCGGCTCGGCCGTCGTGTTCGCCGGCCTCACCGTCATCATCGCGCTCGTCGGGCTGAGCATCGCCGGGCTGCCCTTCCTCACCGTGATGGGCATCTTCGGCGCGCTGACCGTCGCCTTCGAGGTCGTGCTCGCCCTCACCCTGCTGCCGGCGTTCATGGGCTTCGCGGGCGAGCGGCTGCGTCCGAGGGCACGCGCACCGAAGAAGGACCGGCCCCCCCGCGCCGGTGGCGGTCTGGCCCGCGGATGGGTACGGCTGGTGACGGCCTGGCCGGTCGTCACGATCCTCGTCGTCCTGGTGGGGATGGGCGCCCTCGCCTACCCGGCCAGGAACCTGCAGATGGCCCTGCCGACGTCCGGTCACTCGCTGCCCGGCACCCAGGACCGGGAGACCTTCGACGCGATCACCGGGAAGTTCGGGGTAGGGAAGAACGGTCCGCTCATCCTGATCGTCGACATCGTCGAGCTCGACGACCCGGTCGAGGCGCTGGACGGGCTGAAGGCCGACATCGAGTCGATGCCGGGAGTCGAGATGGTGGCCGCGGCCACACCCAACGCCAACGTCGACACCGGCATGGTGCAGATCATCCCCACCACCGGCCCCGACGACCCCGCCACCGCAGCCCTCGTCGAGCGCCTCCGTGAGCACCACGACCAGTGGAAGCAGAAGTACGACGTCGAGACCGCCGTCACCGGGTTCACCGCCATCCAGATTGACGTGACCGCCCAGCTGGAGGCGGCCCTGCTGCCGTTCGGCATCTTCGTCGTCGGGCTGTCGCTGGTGCTGCTGACCATCGTGTTCCGGTCGATCTGGGTGCCGCTCAAGGCGGCTGCCGGCTACCTCCTCAGCGTGGCGGCGGCCTTCGGAGCCACCACGCTGGTGTTCAACCAGGGGTGGTTCGCCTCACTGATCAACCTGCCCGAGCCGGCTCCGGTGATCAGCTTCCTGCCCATCATCTTGATGGGAATCCTGTTCGGCCTGGCGATGGACTACGAGGTGTTCCTCGTGTCGCGGATGCGCGAGGAGTTCGTCCACGGCAACACCGAACGTTCCGTCGAGGACGGCTTCGTGCACTCCGCGCGCGTGGTGGTGGCCGCCGGCCTGATCATGTTCTCAGTGTTCGCGTTCTTCGTCCCCCACGGCGAGGGGGCGATCAAGCCGATCGCCTTCGGCCTCGCGGTCGGCGTGGCGCTGGATGCGTTCGTGGTGCGCATGACGCTGGTGCCGGCGGTGATGAAGCTGCTCGGCCGCCACGCGTGGTGGCTGCCGGCCTGGCTCGACCGGCGCCTGCCCTCCCTCGACATCGAGGGCGAGGCCCTCACCCGCCAGGTGCGCCTGGCCACCTGGCCGTCGCCCGACGACACCTCGGCGATCGTCGGCGAGGGCCTGGTCGCCCGGGTCGGTGACCGGACGCTGTTCTCCGGCCTGGACGTGAGTGTGCCGCCCGGCGGGGTGCTGGTGGTGGAGGGCGAGCACGCCCAGCGGCAGGCCCTCCTGCTGGCCCTGGCCGGACGCGTGAAGCTCAGCGGCGGCACGCTGAAGGTGCTGGGGCTCGTGCTGCCGGAGGAGTCGCCGGTCCTGCGCCGGCGCGCACTGATGCTGGGCCCGTCGGTGACCCATTTCGGGCGGGTGCTGAAGAACCGCGTGGGCGGCCTGGTGTGCGTGGACGACGCCGACGAACTCTCCGACACCCAGGACCGGTCCCTGCGGCGCGCACTCACCGCGTCCCCCTCGGGGGAGCCGACCACCTGGGTGCTCGGCGTCATGCCCGGCTCCGATCTCGAGGCCCAGCTGCCGGTGCCCTACCAGGTGCTGAAGCTGGCGTCCCACCTCGCCCTGGAAGGAGCGACCCGATGAACGTCGAACAGCTGAACGCGCGCCCGGCGCGCTGGTACACGCTGGTCGGGCTGGTGCTGGTGCCGATCCTCGTAGCGGGCGGCTTCCTGCTCGCCGGGGTGGGCTCGGGCACCCGATTGCACACGGTGCAGGCCGCGGTGGTGAACCTGGACGAACCGGTGACGATCGACGGGCAGTACACCCCGCTGGGGCGCCAGCTCACGGGCAACCTGGTCGACTCCACGCGCACCGAGAACCTGACCTGGGTGCTCGACAGCGAGGACAACGCCCGCGCCGGCCTCACCACCGGAGCCTACGCGGCGATGGTCGTCATCCCGAAGAACTTCTCCGCCGCCGCCACCTCCTTCTCGAAGGATGCGAACGAGGCCGAGCAGGCCACGATCGAGGTGTCCACGTCCCCGGTCGCCGGCGTCGCTGACGCCACCCTCGGGCGAGTGGTGGCCGGCGAGGCCGCCGCCACGTTGAACCAGACGCTCACCGAGAGCTACCTGACGCAGATCTACATCGGCTTCAACGACCTGGGCGACCAGTTCGTCACGCTGGCCGACGGCTCGTCCCAGCTGGCGGACGGGGCCGAGAAGCTCGCCGACGGTCTCGGTGGCGCCGTCACCGGCGCCGGCCAGCTGTACGCCGGTTCGAGCAAGCTCGCCGACGGGCTGCAGGCGTACGCCAAGGGCGTCGGCACGCTGGTCGACCAGAGCCAGTCGTCCCAGAAAGTGCTGGCGAGCAACGTCAAGAAGCTGGCCGGCGGTGCTGCCGGGTTCGACGCCGGTCTCACCCGGTACCAGTCGAGCCTGGAGAAGAACGCCGCGGACGCCGCCGAGGGCGCGTCCAGCATCCAGGGGCTGCTGACCGGCCTGGCCGCCGGGGCACCGGGCATCACGCCCGAGGTGGTCGCCGGGGCCATCACGCAGGCCTGCGGCATCACCACCGACGCCGCCAAGCTCGCGGTCGACGGGCCGGTGTGCGTCGCGTCCCTGACCGCGACATCGCGCGCGCTGGCGGGCGCCGCCGCCGGGCTCGACCAGAAGGATCCGGACACCGGCCAGAGCCTGAAGTCGGGCAGTGCCGCCCTGGCGGGCGGCATCGGCCAACTGTCCTCGGCCCTCACCAAGGCGGCGAACGACAAGAAGACCGCGGCCAAGCTCACGCAACTGAAGTCCGGTGGCGTCCAGCTGGCCGGCGGGGCGGCGAAGCTGGCCAGTGGTGTCGACCGGTTCCAGGCGGGGTTGATCGACGCGCACGAGGGCAGCACCGGGCTCGCCGACGGGATGCGGAAGATGGCCGACGGCATCGCCGAGGGCAAGGACAAGCTGCCGAGCTACACCCGCAGTGACCGGGAGAACCTGTCCACTGTTGTCGCCTCCCCGATCGACACGTCCTCCCTGAGCGGCCTCGCCGACCCGAACCTCGGCTGGATCAGCCTCGTCCTCGTCCTCGCCCTTTGGCTGGGCGCGCTCGCCACCTACGCGATCGTGAGGGCGGTCGGGAGCGGCCTGCTGCACTCCTCCGAACCCACGGCGATCCTGATCGGACGTTCCCTCCTGCCCGGTGTCGCCGTGGTCGGCACGCAGGCGATCCTGGTCGCTGCCCTGAGCAGGTTCGGCCTGGACCTCAGCTGGCAGCAGTGGCTGGCGGTGACCGGCGTCCTGGTGCTGGCCGGGATCACCTTCGTCGTGGTCAATCACGCGCTGGTGGCCTGGTGGGGAGGACTGGGACGGCTGGTCTCGATCGGGTTCGCCGTGCTGACTGCCGCGTCCGCCCTGATCGGGGCTGCGCCGGCCGTGTTCGCGTCGCTGCGCCCGTTCTCCCCGCTGACCCCCGCGCTGGACGCGATCCGCGCCGTCGTCACCGAGTCGAGCGGCTCCGTGACGTCCGCCCTCACCCTGGTCGGCTGGCTGCTGCTGGCACTCACCGCCAGCGCCGCCGCCATCGCCCGCAAGCGCAGCACCACCCTGGCCGCCGTGGTGGCCGGCGCCTGACCCCGGACCCGCCGCGCGCCCGGACCGAGTTGGGGACGGTTCCCAATTCGGTCCAGGACCGGATTAGGAACCGTCCCCAATTTGGTCCGGGGCGTCAGTTGGTGCGGGTGGCGTCCTCGGAGGGGGCGTCGATCGCTTCCGGCGGGTCGAGGGGCGGGAGGTCCGGCGGCTCGAGGGGCTCGGGACTGGCCTCGGCGGCCTTGCGGGCGGCGTTCTTCTCGGCCTGGGCGGCGGCGGCGCGCAACGCGACCGCACGGGCGAAGTCGGCCTGCGTCGGCATGCCGTACGCACGGGCGGTCGTGTCGTGCATCTCCACCACGTAGCGGTGGAGGCGCTCGGAGAACTGGTGGGCGATCTCGCCAGGGGCGGCACGCAGCGGACGCCCGAAGACGACGTGCACGTGCGGACGCCCGGGGACGGGGACGGTGGCCCCGTACGGCATCGCCGCGTAGGCGCCCACCAGCGCGATCGGCAGGATCGGCACGTTGCGCGAGATGCTGAGGGCGGCGGCGCCCGGGGTGAAGTTCGCCATCGCGCCGGTCCGCGAGCGGGTGCCCTCGGGGAACAGCAGGATCGGGATGCCGTCCGCCAGCAGCCGACCCGCCAGGCCCCGATGCCCGTTGCGGTTCGCGTGGCCCTGGCGCACAACCGGGAACGAGTTGAAGAACAGCGTCGTGGGAAGGGCCTTGTACCAGTTGCTGAAGAAGTAGTCGCCGGCGGCCGCGGCGGCGAGGTTCTTGGACAATCGACGCGGCAGTGCCCCGAAGATCAGCGGCGCGTCCAGGTGGCTGGAATGGTTCGCGACCACCACGAACGGGCCCTTGAGCCCCTCGAGGTTGCGGGTCCCGTGCTCGTGGACGGTCAGCGCCGACCAGATGTACGGCTTCATGATCAGGTGCTGCGCAACCATCCGGGCGGCTCCCGGCCCGGCGGAGGTGTACCTGTTCAGCTTCGGCTCAGTCACCCGAATCCTCTCAGTGGAACCGTGCCATTGTGACCTATTCGCGACGACCGGGTCACTATTTGGGGGCGTGCAGGCGGACCTTCTCGCGTCACGCATACCCGTTCGAGTGCCGAACCCACCACGTGCTGTGGCCTCGCCCCGCCGGGTCAGGCATCGAGCAGTTCGGCCCGGCTGGCCAGCCGCTTGAGAGCGCGGGAGCAGCGCCAGCGGACCAGTTCCGGCGTGGTCCCCAGGTCGGCGGCGGCCTGTGCGCTGGTGCGCCCGGCCACGTACACCGTCCACAGCGTCCGGTGGGTCGGCTCGTCGATCAGGCCGAGCGCGCGGGCCTGATCGAGCGTGGACGCGGCATCGACCGTCTCCGGCGGAGGCGGCGCGGCGGGCTCGGGCTCGGGCCACCCGTGGTGCGGCAGCGGACGAGGCAGGCGGCGGTGCACCGTCCAGGCCAGGTTGGAGGCGATCGCGCGCGGACGGCGGGCCAGCGGGTACTCCACGATCGCCAGCCACAGCTCCGAGACCGCCTCGGGGAGCAGGTCGGGCCGACCCGCGCACAGCAGCACCAGCTTGCCGAGCATCGTCTGCAGCACGATGCGGTGCGCGTCGGGCTCCCCGCCGGCGCCGATCCGCAACAGCGCGGCCAGCACCGGGTCGGGCCGGTGGCGCACCAGCGCCAGGACCCCGGCGAGGCTGGACGCCCCGGCGAGGTCGGGCTCGCCGCAGGCCCAGAGGGCCGGCCGGGTGCAGATCAGGTGCCATTCCGCGTTCAGCGCCGCGAGCGCAGGTCGTGCGTCCATGGCTGCAGGGTCGCCCTCCGGTGTTGCCCGGGGTGTTGCCCTGCCGGACGGCCTGCGGGCCGGAGCGAAAGGCGTGCACCGGTGTCGGCGGTGCGGGGGTCGTCGTGCACGTTTTCTAACGATCCGGCTACGAACCGTCCCAGAATGCGACTGAAACGTTGAACAGCCCTACGATTGTTAGCGTACTCATCGGGGGTGGCGGCCAGTTCCGTCTTCATGTTCGCCCAGGGGGACGCTCGGATATCCAGCGGCCCCCTGGTGCCATTTCCGGGCCGGTCAGCGGCCGGTGTAGCCGGCGCGGGCGCGATCGAGGAACTCGCTGAGGTCGCCGGTCTCGCCGTCCCGCCCGCCACGGCCGATCACCATCGTGGGGGCGCTGGGCTGCGGCCGTACCCCTGTGAACCGGGCGAGGGCCGAACCGGACATCACCAGCTGGTAGTAGGCGCCGTCGGGCGCGACGGCGAGTGTCCGGGCCCGGTTCAGGTACCAGCCCACGAGCCCGGTCTTCACGCGGGTGCCGTTGAGCAGGGTGGCCTGCAACGGCTCGGGGTCCGCACCCGCTGCCTCGAGGTCAGCGATGAACGAGTCGAGCAGCGCCTGCGCCGCCTGCGCCTCGGCCTTGGCCGCCGCCTGCGCGAGCTCATGCCTGCGCCGCGCATCCGCCTGCCGTTGGCTCTCTTCGACCATTGGCCAAGGCTAGCCCCGGCGCTCCCCGGTTGCCCCCGTCTCCTACGCTGGGAGGCGCTGAAGTCGGCAGGGGGTGTGATGGTACCGAGCACGGAGAGCGGGGCGACGAATCGTCGGCTCGTCGACCGGGTGGCCATCGGCATCCTCATCGGGGTGGTGGCGCTCTCGGTGGGCGGCGCCGCCCTGCTCACCGTCTACCTGAACCGCATCGGTGACGCCGCCGAGGGCTTGCACCGCGTGGACGGGCTGGCGGCCTACGAGGGCCGGCCGGAGCCGGTCGTCGTCGACGGCGTCAGCGCCGTGAACTACCTGTTGATGACCGTGGACGACGCGGGTGCGCTCCAGTCCGTCGTGATCGCACACCTGTCCGCGACGAGGCGCGACCTGACGCTGATCGCGCTCCCGGCAGACCTGCTCGCCGACGACGGCTCCGGGACTGTCACGCTGGCCTCCAGCTACGCCGCCGACGCCCGTCGCACCGCCCGCGCGGTCGAGAACCTGACCGGGGCGCGCATGGACCACCAGGTCCAGCTGGGCCTGGACGGCTTCGCCGGGGTGGTGGACGTCCTCGGCGGCATCGACGTGGGGCAGGGGAGGATGGACGGGGCCCAGGCGCTCGCCGCACTGGACGCGACGTCCGACGGGTTGCGCCGCTCCCTGCTCACGGCGCACATGCTCAAGGCGGCGATGGCGCAGGCGAGCATGGGTGCTGCGATCACCGATCCCACCCGGTTCGACCGCGCGATGGACGCCCTGACGCCGTGCCTGACCGTCGATTCCCAGCTGACCGTGGACGAGGTCAGGGCCACGATGGTGGAGTCGAGGGTGCGTGGCGACCGCGTGGAGGCCTGGCCGCTGGCGGCGAACAGCGTGGGCGCCGCCACCCGGCCTGACCCCGCCGGACTCGCCGAACTCCGGGCCTCGCTCGCGGCCGACTCGTTCGCGCTGCCCGCTGTCCCCGTCCGGTCGAGCCTCGCGACCCCCGGCACGTCGGCCATCGTGCCGGGCAGCCCGGCGCCGTCCCCGCCGTGGTCGAGCGCGACGCCGGGACCGGGCGCGGCCGCGACCCCGACGCCGGCCCCCACCACGCAGCCCAAGGTCGACGTGTCATCGCCCACCCCCAGCCGTTGAGCGCGTCGGCGTAGGTAGGCTCGACGCGTGGGAAAGCTCCTGGGAT
This sequence comes from Actinomycetes bacterium, assembly GCA_023392635.1. GTDB lineage: Bacteria > Actinomycetota > Actinomycetes > Propionibacteriales > Propionibacteriaceae > Propionicimonas. The sequence goes on from JAEVYS010000092.1 coordinate 107,636, forward strand.
GGACGGTCGTCCTCGCCGGTACGGCCTACGCGGCCTGGTGGTACTGGCGGGCCGGCAACGAGGCGAACACCGAGGCCTGGGCGGCGGGCACCGACCGCATCCGCTGAGCCGGCCGGCTACTCCAGGTAGTCGTCGACCAGCCTGCGGTTGCCCTCCAGCACGCGCCCGATCGCCTCGCCGACCGCGGCGGCGTGGTCCGCGGGATCGTCCATGGTGTTCAGCCGGTCGTGCAGCGACGGGTCCTCCGACGCCGCCCACGCGAGCAGGTCGAAGACCTCGAAGCTGATCTGGACGGGGTCGCCATGGCGATCGAAGGACACCCACAGGTCGAGGCTCGCCGGCGGCCACGCGGCGCCGTAGGACTCCTCGATGCCGAGCCCGGGGTGGGCACGGACGAAGGACTCGGGGTCGGCGACGAACAGCACGGAGGTGCCGGCGTCGTCGTCCTCCTGGACGGTGGCGAACTCGAAGCCGTGGGGAGCCAGCTCGTCGGTGAGGGCGTCGGGGTAATCCTCTGGGATCGCCATGCGGTCAAAGCTAGCGCCTCGCGCAGCGCCGCGGAGTGGAGCATAGGGGACTCGAACCCCTGACCCCCTGCTTGCAAAGCAGGTGCTCTACCAACTGAGCTAATGCCCCGCGGAGCGACATTCTTCCATCCCTGCAGGGCCCCGCCAAACCAGTGCGTGAGGCCGGCCGAATCGAGAAATTCGGAGGCGCCATCTACCCTTGAAGCCATGTGGTCCCGGCGGGAAGAGGTCGACTATGCCCTGCAGCGGCGCAATACGCTGCAGTCGCTGAAGCGTCCCCAACGCTCGCTGGACGGCTCCGACGTCTGCGACGCCGACCCCCTGCTGGTGCGCGCGGCCCTGCACCACGGCGAGGAGTCGGGGGTCACCTGCCCGATCTGTGCGCACAAGCGGCTGGTCAACCTGAATTACGTGTTCGGCGATCAGTTGGGCCAGTACTCCGGACGCATCAGGTCCACTCCGGAACTCGACGTGATGCAGTCCGAGTACGGCGAGTTCAAGGTGTGCGTGGTCGAGGTGTGCGTCGAGTGCGGCTGGAACCACATGATCGCTTCCTATCTGCTCGGCGACGGCGTGACGCGCCGCCCGCCGCGGCGCCAGCAAACCGTCGAGGACATCTATGGCTGACCCCAAGCGCTCCGCGGGCCCGCGCAGCGCGCCCCGGACCACCCGTCCGGGCCGGAAGAAGAGCCCGCTGTGGGCGCGGATCCTGCTCTGGACGCTGGGCACCCTGCTGACGCTGGGCGTGATCGGATCCGGCGTGGTGGCCTACGCCTACATGACGGTGAAGCTGCCAGACCCCAACTCGGACTTCCGCACGAACACCACGTTCGTCTACTTCAACGACGGGAAGACCCGGCTCGGCTCGTTCCAGGTGCAGAACCGCCAGTCGATCAGCTACGACCAGATGCCGCAGAACGTGAAGGACGCCATCGTCGCGGCGGAGAACCGCACCTTCTGGACCGACCCGGGGATCTCCGCCACCGGCCTGTTCCGCGCGGCGCTGGGCCTGGTCGGCCTGGCGCCGGCCGACGTCACCGCGACGGGCGGCGGGTCCACGATCACCCAGCAGTACATCAAGATCATGTACCTGTCGCAGGAGCGCACCTTCACCCGCAAGGCTAAGGAACTCCTGCTCGCCGCCAAGATGGGCCAGCAGCTGAGCAAGCAGCAGATCCTCGAGGGCTACCTCAACACGGTGTACTTCGGCCGCGGCGCCTACGGCATCGAGGCTGCCTCGCAGGCGTACTTCAACGTGCCCGCCGCCAAGGTCAGCCTCGCGCAGTCGGTCGCCCTGGCCGCGATCGTGAACTCGCCCGGCAACCTCGACCCTGCCGCCGGCAAGCAGCAGGCCGCCGACCTGCTCGAGCGCTACCAGTACACGCTCAACGGCATGGTGGACATGAACGTCATCACGTCCTCGGAGCGAGCGGCGATCTACGAGAAGCTCCCCAAGTTCCCCAAGCAGGCGAAGGATTCCGCGTTCGGCGGCCCCAAGGGGTTCCTGCTGACCATGGTGAAGAAGGAGCTGCTCGCGAAGGGCTTCACCGAGGAACAGATCAGTGGGGGCGGACTCAAGGTCACCACGACGTTCGACGCCAAGCTGCAGGACGCCGCCGTGAAGTCGGTCCAGGCGCAGACCCTGGCCGCGGCGCAGGGCAGCAAGAAGGCGGCACGGCAGCTCCACATGGGTCTGGCCTCGGTCGACAACGCCACCGGTGGCGTCCTCGCCATCTACGGCGGCCCTGACTTCCTGAAGAGCCAGTGGAACTGGGCCACGAACCCGCGTCCGACCGGCTCGACCTTCAAGACCTACGCCCTGGCCACGGCTCTCGACAACGGCTGGACGTTGAACGACAAGCTCAACGGCAGTTCGTTCGTCCCGAAGGGCGACTCCAAGCCCGTGACGAACGCCGACCGCAACTGGGGCACCGTGACCCTGCAGACCGCGATCACCCACTCGATCAACTCGGCCTTCGTCGACCTCGTGCAGCAGATCCCGAACGGACCGACGAAGGTGCAGGAGATGGGGGAGGCGGCCGGGCTCCCCGCGGACGGCCACTGGGACCTGAGCAACCGGATCGCGCTCGGCAACACGGAGGTGAGCCCGCTGAACCAGGCGAACAGCTACGCGACGTTCGCCAACGGCGGCGTCTCCCACGCGGCGCACGTCGTCGCCAAGGTGGAGGACGGCAGCGGCGACAACCGCTATGAGGCCGACACCCGCGGGACGCCGACCGTCGATGCCGCCACCGCCACGGACGTCAGCTACGCGCTCACCCACGTCACCCAGGACGGAACCGGTTCCCGGGCCTCCCAGCTGGGCTACCCGGTGGCCGGCAAGACCGGCACCGTCGGCTACCCCGTGACGGTGAAGAAGAAGATCGGCAACCGCACCTACTCCTACACCGAACGTCAGACCAGGGCTGTCTGGTTCGTCGGCTACACCCGCCAGATCAGCACGGCGGTCGTGCTGGTCAAGGGCGACCAGGGCACCTCCGACCTCGGGCGGGGCTTCTTCGGTGCCGGGTACCCGCTGTCGGCGTGGCTGGGCTACATGACGACAGCGATGGAGGGCAAGGAGAGGCTCGCCTTCGACCCGCCCACCAACCGGACATCGACCCAGAAGCCCAGCCACAAGCCGAAGCCCACAACGACGGCCACAGCGACGGCAACGGCCACGGCCACCGAGACCCCGACCGCCACCCAGACGCCGACGACCGAGCCGACGACGACCCCGAGCCCGACCACGGACCCGACCAAGACCACGCAACCGAATCCGAGCGACCCACCCACCAAAGCCCCCTAGGATCTCGGCGTGACGAACCCAGCACCGGCGCTGTCGAAGGTCCTCGGCGGCCCGCTCGGTCGGCATGCGCGACCGGGGGGACTGTGGTTCCGGCCCGATCCGTGGGCCTACCTGGCCCTGACCGCCTCCTGGCTGGTCGTCATGATCCGCCAGCTCCCCTGTCAGGGGTCGAGCAACCAGTACCTGCCCTGGATGTGCTACTCCGACATCCCTGTCCTCTACTACTGGCGCGGCCTCAAGGACGGGCAGATCCCGTTCCTGGAGACCGATCTGGAGTACCCGGTGCTGACCGGCGGTTTCATGGAGTTGTGCCGGCGGTTCGTCCTCATGCTCGGCGGGCAGAGCCGTCCCGGGCTCAGCGGCGACGAGGTCACCCACGCCGCGGACCTCTTCTTCGGGGTGAACGCGGTCCTGCTGTTCGCACTGATGGTCGTGCTGGTCTGGGCCCACCTGCGGATGAGCCGTTCCTGGGACGCGTTGTTCATCGCGGTCTCCCCGGCGATCTGGACCGCCGGCCTGATCAACTGGGACGCGCTGGTGCTCGCGCTCACCGCCCTCGCGCTGCTGGCTTGGTCGCGCAGGCGTCCGGCGTGGGCCGGGGTGTGGATCGGGTTGGGGGTCGCGGCGAAGCTCTACCCCGCGTTGCTCCTGGTGCCCCTGACGGTGCTGTGCGTGCGTACGAACCGCCTCAAGCCCCTGGTGCTGGCCTACGCCGGCGCCGCCGGTTCGTGGCTGGCGGTCAACGTGCCGGTGTACCTGGCCGCACCGCAGGGCTGGCTGAACTTCTGGAAGTTCAATGTCGAGCGGGGCGGTGACCTGGGCTCCATCTGGTACGTGCTCAGCCTGATGGACGTCAAGATCGAGTCCGCGTCGCGACTGGAGGCCGCCCTGCTCGTGGTCGGCACCGTCGTGGTCTGCGCCCTGCTGCTGCTCCTGCCCAGGCGCCCACGCCTGTCGCAGGGCGTGTTCCTGATGGTCGCCCTGTTCCTGATCGTGAACAAGGTGTACTCCCCGCAGTACGTCCTCTGGCTGCTGCCGCTGCTGGTGCTGGCGCGACCGCGATGGGTCGACTGGATCGGCTTCACGATCGGGGAGACCGTCTACTTCGCGGCCATCTGGGGCCACCTGGACGGTGCGCTGGCCAACGGCGCCGGCCAGGACCGCCTGTACTGGCTGGCTGTCCTCTTCCGGATCACCGTCCAACTGTGGCTGTGCATCCGGGTGGTGCAGGACATGATCGACCCGAGGCGGGACATCGTGCGCGCCGGAGGGCTCGACGATCCGGACGGCGGGGTGCTGGACGGTGCGCCCGACGCGACCTGGGCTGCCCGTTTGACCCGGGCCCCGTCCGCTTCGTGAGCCGCACCGGCCGGGCCGACGCGCGCAGCGCCCGGCTCGTGGTGCAGGCCTGGCTCGGCACCAGGCTGGTGATGCTGGTGGTCGCCACGTGGGTGATGCTCACCGATCACCGCGCGCCGGGCGACGTCTTCGGCAACTGGGACGCCGCGCACTACCTCGCCATCGCCCGGGACGGGTACGCCGAGGCCAACTCGATCGCCTTCTTCCCCGGCTGGCCCCTGCTGGTGCGCGGCGCGTCGCTGACGGGGCTGCCGCCGCTGGTGTGCGGCGTCCTGCTCGCGCTGGCGGCGTCCGCCCTGGCCGCCTGGGCGCTGTACCGGTGGGGCGGGGCGCCGGCGGCGATCGCCTGGCTGCTGGCTCCCACGGCGGTGTTCACCCTGGTTCCCTACACCGAGGCCATCTTCTGTGCAGCGGCGTTCTGGGCGTGGGAGCGGGCGTCGCGCAGGCAGTGGGGGGCGGCCGCCGTGCTGACGGCGGTGGCCGCCTCCGTGCGGGTGTCGGGATTGTTCCTCATCGCCGCCCTGGCCGTGCTCGCGCTCACGCAGGCGGGCCCGGCCCGCGACCGCGGTCGCCGGCTGCTGTGGCTGGCCCTGCCGGTGGCGGTGGTGGCGGCGTACGTCGGCTACCTCTACTCGATGACCGGGCGGTGGACCGCGTGGTACGACGCGCAGACCGCGGGCTGGGCGCGGGGCTTCGCCTGGCCGTGGGACTCCCTGCGCCACACCCTCGAGGTTCTCGAACCCGGCGCCTACGCCGACCACCCGGAGTGGCACTGGGTGTTCCTCGCCGAAGTCGTCAGCATGGCGGTCGGGCTGCTGGTCACCGGGATCTGCCTGGTGCAACGGCGGTGGGCCGAGGCGACGTGGGTGGGGGTGCAGCTGGCCGCGTTCGCCACCTCGTACTGGTTCATGAGCGTGAACCGAGCCGTGTTGCTGTGGTTCCCCCTGTGGATCCTCCTCGGCCACTTCGCGGAGGGGCGCCGCCGCCTGCCGGCCTGGCGGGTGGCGGCCAACGCCGTCGCGGTCCTCGTCACCGTGGCGGTCCAGGCCCTGTGGGCGTGGCTGTTCTTCACCGGCCGCTGGGCGAGCTGATCGTCCCGGCGCCGGCCGGGCATCCGCTCCGGGCATCCGGGAGCAAGGGTGCGCATGGAGCGGCGCGAGGCGGGGAGCCTACGTTGAGGGGCGGGAACGATCCAGAACGGGAGACCACGATGGCAACACCGGAATCGATCAGGACGACCAGTGGGCGGGGACGCCTGTACGACAGCATCCTCGACACCGTGGGCGACACTCCTTCGGTCCGCGTCAACAACATCGGCGTCGACGGGGTGACGATCTACGTCAAGGCGGAGTACTTCAACCCGCTGTCGTCGGTGAAGGACCGGCTCGCCATCAACGTGATCGAGGACGCCGAGCGCCGCGGTGCGCTCGCTCCCGGCCAGACGGTCGTCGAGGCGACCAGCGGCAACACCGGCATCGGCCTGGCGATGGTGTGTGCGCAGAAGGGCTACCCGCTCGTCGTGACGATGGCCGACAGCTTCTCGATCGAGCGGCGCAAGCTGATGCGCATGCTCGGTGCGAAGGTTGTCCTCACCCCGCGCGCGCAGAAGGGCTTCGGCATGTACCGCAAGGCGGTCGAGCTGGCCGAGGCGAACGGCTGGTTCCTGGCCCACCAGTTCGAGACCGGGGCGAACGCCGACATCCACGAGGCCACGACCGCGCGAGAGATCATCAACGACTTCGCGGGCTCGCGGCTCGACTACTTCGTCACGGGCTACGGCACGGGCGGCACGGTGGCCGGTGTCGGCCGCGTCCTGCGCAAGGAACGTCCGGAGGTGAAGATCGTCCTCTCCGAGCCGGCGAACGCCCAGCTCGTCGGCAGCGGCACGCCGCAGGAGCGGGACGGGGACGGCCAGCCCGCGGCGAGCCACCCGGCGTTCGAGCCGCACCCGATCCAGGGGTGGACGCCGGACTTCATCCCCAAGGTGCTGCAGGAGGCCATCGACGGCCACTACTACGACGAGCTGATCCCGGTCGCCGGTGCCGACGGCATGAAGTGGGCACAGGAACTCGCCCAGAAGGAAGGCATCTTCACCGGTGTCTCCGGAGGCTCGACGTTCGCGGTGGCCAGGCAGGTGGCGGAGAAGGCGGAGCCGGGCTCGGTGATCCTGTGCATGCTGCCCGACACCGGCGAGCGGTACCTCTCCACCCCGTTGTTCGATGCGATCCCGGCGGACATGACCGACGAGGAGGTCGAGCTTTCGCGCTCGACGCCGGGCTACCAGCTCGACTGACCGGCCAGGCGACCGCACCGCCCATCGGGGTTGCCGGACACCACGCAGGCCGGTGCGCGCATTGACACCTATGGTTACGTAACCGTAAGTTAGGTGCCCTGCCGGAGCCCCGACGACCAGGAGATCCCTTGACCGAGCCCGCAGGCGACGACGTACCCCCGATCGGCGACGAACCGGTCCAGCTGCTCGATCCGGCCGGACGCCGCGTCGACCATCCCGACTTCTGCTACCGCGGCACCGACGCCGACATCGCCTCGTACCTGCGCGACATGGTGCTGGCCCGGCGTATCGACACCGAGGCCACCGCGTTGCAGCGCAAGGGCGAACTGGGACTGTGGCCCCCCGCCCTGGGGCAGGAGGCTGCGCAGGTCGGCTCCGGGCGGACCCTCCGCGATCCCGACCTGATCGTCCCGTCCTACCGCGAGCACGGCGTGGCGTGGTGCGCCGGGATCGACCCCGTCGACCTGCTCGGGACCTTCCGCGGCACCGCCATGGTGGACTGGCCCTCGCGTCCCGCCGGCTTCCACCTGTACTCGTTCGTGATCGGCGCGCAGACCCTGCACGCGGTGGGCATGGCCATGGCGCTGCAGCGGGACGGGCTGGTCGGCAACGAGGACGCCACGGCCAACGGTGCGGCCATCGTCTACTTCGGCGACGGCGCCACGAGCCAGGGCGACGTCAACGAGGCCTTCGTGTTCGCCGCCTCCTTCGGCGCCCCGGTGGTGTTCTTCTGCCAGAACAACCAGTACGCGATCAGCGAACCGAGCGCTGTCCAGTCACGGATCCCGCTCTACCGGCGTGCCGCCGGGTTCGGCTTCCCCGGCATCCGGGTGGACGGCAACGACGTGCTCGCCGTCCATGCCGTGACGGAGTGGGCGATGGACCGCGCACGTCGCGGCGAGGGCCCGGTGCTGATCGAGGCGTTCACCTACCGGATGGGCGCGCACACCACGTCCGACGACCCGACCAAGTACCGGCTCGCCGCCGAACAGGACGCCTGGCGCGCGAAGGACCCGATCGAGAGGGTGAGGGCGTACCTGCTGGCCGCCGGCGCGATCGACCAGGGATGGCTGGACGCCCTCGCCGCCGAGTCCGAGGCGCTCGCCGAGCGGCTCCGCGCCGGCTGCCTGGCGCTGCCCGAGCCGACCCTGGCCGAGCAGTGGGCGCACGCGTACGTGGGCACGCCGGAGGGGCTGGTTCGCCAGCGCGAGGAGTACCTGGCGTACGAGGCGTCGTTCGAAGGGGTCGGCGAATGACCACGATGACGATGGTCAAGGCGCTCAACGCCGGGCTGCGGCGGGCGCTGACGGAGGATCCGAAGGTGCTCCTGGCCGGGGAGGACATCGGGCGGCTCGGCGGGGTCTTCCGGGTCACCGAGGGACTGCAGGCCGAGTTCGGCACCGACCGCGTGATCGACTCGCCGCTGGCCGAGGCCGGCATCGTCGGGACGGCGGTCGGGCTCGCGCTGCGCGGGTACCGTCCCGTGGTCGAGATCCAGTTCGACGGGTTCGTGTACCCGGCGTTCGACCAGATCGTCTCCCAGGTGTCGCGGCTGCGGTTCCGCTCGCACGGGACGATGGCGGTGCCGATGGTGATCCGCATCCCCTACGGCGGTGGCATCGGCGCGATCGAGCACCACAGCGAGTCCCCGGAGGCGTACTTCGCCCACACGCCCGGTCTCAAGGTCGTCACCTGCGCGAACCCGCACGACGCCTACTGGATGATCCAGCAGGCCGTCGCCGACGACGACCCGGTGGTCTTCCTGGAGCCGAAGCGGCGCTACCACGAGAAGGGTGAGGTGGACACGGAGGCCGAGCCACTGCCGCTGTACGGGTCGAGAGTGGTCAGGCCGGGCACGGACGCGACCCTGCTCTGCTACGGCCCGATGGTGCGGACCTGCGCGGAGGCGGCGGCCGCCGCGGAGAGCGAGGGTCGCAGCCTCGAGGTGATCGACCTGCGCAGCCTGTCGCCACTGGACGATGCAGCGGTGTTCGCGTCCGTGAGGCGGACCGGACGCGCGATCGTGGTGCACGAGGCCGTCGGGACGCTGGGGATGGGTGCCGAACTGGCGGCCCGGATCCAGGCCGAATGTTTCTACGGGCTGGAGGCGCCCGTGCTGCGGGTCACCGGCTACGACCTTCCCTACCCACCGAGCCGGGTGGAGGATGGCTACCTGCCCGACCTCGACCGTGTGCTCGACGCCGTCGACCGCTCCCTGGCGTACTGAGAGGCCACAGATGCACGAGTTCAAGCTGCCGGACCCGGGTGAGGGCCTGCTGGAGGCCGACATCGTCTCCTGGAAGGTGTCCGTCGGCGACACCGTCGCCGTGAACGACACCCTGCTCGAGATCGAGACGGCGAAGTCACTGGTCGAGCTGCCGTCCCCGTTCGCGGGTGTGGTCGCAGAGATCCTGGCCGCCGAAGGAGCGACGGTCGACGTGGGCACCCCGATCATCCGGATCCGGGACCTCGACGAGGCCCCAGCCCCGGAGGCCCCCGCCCCGACCCCCGGTACTGCGCCGAACCCCGCCCCGCTCGCCCCGGGCGCCCCTGCCACACCCGTCCTCGCGCCAGACGCCGGGATCTCCGGGTCGGGCTCCAACCTCGTCGGCTACGGCACCAGGGCCGGCTC
>JAEVYS010000106.1 GCA_023392635.1 Actinomycetes bacterium
GGTGTGGAGCCGTGATGCCCCGGCTCAACTCACAGCTTGCGAGCGGATTGCGTTGCGGCACCAGGTGCAGCCCTTGTAGTCGCCGGCCCACCCGCGCGAATGGAGCACGGCGGCGACCTGCGCGGCCACCTCGCACGGGCGGCCCCGAACATCGGCGCTTCCGTAGCGGAGTGTGATCAGGCGTCGTTCAGCGTGGGCATTGTCGCGCTGGAGGTCGCGGAAGGCCTGCTCTGCGGAGGCGTGACCTGCCCGGCCATCCAGCTCGATGACGATCCCGAACTCCTCGTACACGCCGTCGCTCCGCGTCCCAGGACTGACGGACGCCTGGCGGCGCAGGGCCGGTAGCCCGTGCGCACGCTCGACATCGCGCCGATAGGCGTACTCCAGCGAGCTCTCGATCCCGGCAAGATCGGCAAGGATCTCTTCGAACCTCCTGCGTCCGCGCACCCGAGCACGACTCCTGATCACGCGAAGCACGGCCGCGGGTGAACTGAGTCGCTTTCGGAACGCCTCGGTGAGAAGTGCCACGGCGCGCGACGTCGGAAGGAACTGGGCCTCGTCCACGAGCGCCTCCTCGATCGGGATTCGAGGTATTCGACCTCGCCTGCGCGCCGTCCTTCCGAGGAAGTCGCGCCGCACCCTGACGCCATTGAGCGGAGCCGGCTGCGTCCCCGGAGGCACCCAGACCTCGATCACCCGAGGCTCGATCTCCAGCCCGTGGAGCCGAAGCGCGGCCTCTCCCCCGATGGCGGCGCTCTGCCCCCGCTGAGCACGGCGGCCCAGCACCGCTTCTCGATGCTGTCCAGAAGCGGGGCAGCGTCGTAGACGCCCTGCGCCCATCGCCGCCAGTGCCCCTGGAGAACGAGCCGGCGCAGCGCATCGTCACTCACCCCGAAGAGCGAGGCCTGCTCAACCGTCACCAGGCCGAGTTGTGCCCCGATCAGGGTTCGGAGCGGGCCAGGGAGATCTTGTCTCTTCCGCACGCGCTCATCATCGGCACGTCGGCGTGATCCGCGTCAGCACCAGTCCTCGCCTGTGGAAAACACCGCAAGCTGTGAGTTGAGCCGTGACATCGCGGCTCAACTCACAGCTTGCGGGGAGAGGGTCAGGCGATCGGGGCCCATTCGGGGCCGGTCTCGCCGAGGGCCTCGTCGAGCTTGGTGAACAGCGGGGTGGGCTTGCTCAGCGGGCGGCCGACCTCGATCGGACGCGATTCCCAGGTCGCGAGCTGGGACGCGTAGTCGCCCTGCAGCACCGGGTACTCCTGGCCGCCCTCCTCGGACACGATGCGGAGCTCCGGCTGCGCGGCCCAGGTACCAGCGCCGCCGAGCGCCTCGAACACCTTCTGCGCCGCGTGCGGCAGCAGCGGCGTGAGCAGGGTGTTGCAGTCCTGCACCACCTGCAGGGCGACGTGCAGCACGGTGTCACGGCGGACGGGGTCGTCCTTCAGCTTCCAGGGCTCGCAGTCGGAGATGTACTTGTTGGCCAACCCCACCACGCGCATCGCCTCTGCGGTGGCCTGCTTGAACTTGCAGCGTCCCCACAGGTCGCCGACCACGGCGAAGGCGGCGCGGGACGCGTCCAGCAGCTCGCGGTCCACGTCGGCCAGCTCACCGGCGGCCGGGATCGCGCCGACGTTCTTGTGCGCCATCGAGATCGAGCGGTTCACGAGGTTGCCCCACTCGTTCGCCAGCTCGAAGTTGTTGCGCCGGACGAACTCGTCCCACGTGAAGTCGGTGTCCTGGTTCTCCGGCCCGGCGACCGCGATGAAGTAGCGCAGCGGGTCGGGCCCGAACGCCTTCAGGAAGTCGCGGACGTAGATCACGTGGCCGCGCGAGGACGCCAGCTTCGACCCCGACATCGTCAGGTACTCGCTCGACACCACCTCGGTGGGCAGGTTGAGCGGGCTGAACGCCGACCCGCGACCGCCGGAGTCGCCCTGCCCGTTCGCCCCGAGCAGGATCGCCGGCCAGATCACCGAGTGGAAGGTGATGTTGTCCTTGCCCATGAAGTAGTACGAGCGCGCGTCGGCTGCCTGCCACCACAGCTTCCACGCGTCCGGGTCGCCGGAGCGCCGCGCCCATTCGACGGCGGCCGACAGGTAGCCGATCACGGCGTCGAACCACACGTAGATGCGCTTCATCGCGGCGTCCTCCCAGCCCTCCAGCGGGATCGGGACACCCCAGTCGAGGTCGCGGGTGATCGCCCGCGGGCGCAGCTCCTTGAGCAGGTTGAGGCTGAACTTCATCACGTTGGGACGCCAGTCCGAGCGGGTCGCCAGCCATTCGCCGAGCGCCCCGGCCAGCGCCGGCAGGTCAAGGAAGAAGTGCTCGGTCTCGACGAACTCCGGCACCTCGCCGTTGATCTTCGAGCGGGGGTTGATGAGGTCGATCGGGTCGAGCTGGCGACCGCAGTTGTCGCACTGGTCGCCGCGAGCACCGTCGTAGCCGCAGTGCGGGCAGGTGCCCTCGATGTAGCGGTCGGGCAGGGTGCGTCCGGTGGACGGGGAGATGGCGCCCGCCTGGATACGGGCGACCACGTAGCCGTTGTCGTGCAGGGTGCGGAACAACTCCTGGACGACCGCGCGATGGTTCAGCGTGGTGGTGCGGGTGTACAGGTCGTAGGAGCACCCGAGCGCCTGGAGGTCCTCGGCGATCACCCGGTGGTACTTGTCGGCGGTCTGCTGCGGGGTGAGCCCCTCCTTGTCCGCCTGGACCTGGATCGCCGTGCCGTGCTCGTCGGTTCCGGACACCATCAGCACGTCGTTCCCCGCCATTCGCTGGTAGCGGGCGAAGACGTCGGAGGGGACCCCGAAACCGGACACGTGGCCGATGTGTCGCGGGCCGTTGGCGTACGGCCAGGCGACGGCGGCAAGGATGCGCGAACTCACGGGAGGACATCCTATGCGCTGGCGGCCGGGCACCCGGACCGGCGTCCGGGACGTCAGGGGGGAGGCGCAGCGTACCCCCGCCGAACGGGTGCCACGCCCGCCCGGCCGGAATCGGGCCCGCAGGGGCCGCGTTCCACATCTGCGGAAGTTACCCGTACCATGAACAGCGTGACCCCTGAGTTCGTACTCTTGGCCCTTGTCGTCATCACGGCGTTGGCCTTCGATTTCACAAACGGGTTCCACGACACTGCGAACGCCATGGCCACCTCCATCGCGACGAAGGCGCTGACTCCCAAGGCGGCCGTCACGCTCTCCGCGATCCTCAATCTCGTCGGCGCCTTCCTGTCCGTGGAGGTCGCGATCACCGTGACCAACGCCGTCATCCGTATCCAGAACCCGGACGGCACCCCGAGACCCGAGCTGCTGGCCGACGGCGGCCACGGCCTCCTGCTGATCCTCATGGCCGGCCTCGCCGGAGCCATCATCTGGAACATCCTGACGTGGCTGTGGGGCCTGCCCTCCAGCTCCTCGCACGCGCTCTTCGGCGGCCTGATCGGCGCGACCGTCGCGGCGCTGGGCTGGGGTGGCGTCAAGTGGGTCGGGGAGGGCTACAAGCTGGACGGTGTGGTCGGAAAGGTCGTGCTGCCCGCCCTGATGTCCCCGGCGATCGCGATCATCGTGGCGATGGTGGGGACGCGCCTGGTGTTCTGGATCACCCGCAAGGTGGCCGAGCGGTACCAGGAGTCGGGCTTCCGCTGGGGCCAGATCGGCACCGCGTCGCTCCTCTCGCTCTCGCACGGCACCAACGACGCGCAGAAGACGATGGGCGTCATCACGCTCGCCCTGATCGCCTCCGGCCAGTGGACGGACACCACCGAGATCCCGATCTGGGTCAAGGTCGCCTGCGCCGTCGCCATCGGCTCGGGCACGTACATCGGCGGCTGGCGGATCATCCGCACGATGGGCAAGGGGCTCGTCGAGATCTCCTCCCCGCAGGGCATGGCCGCCGAGAGCGCCTCCGCCGCGGTGATCCTCACCTCCAGCCAGCTCGGTTTCGCGCTGTCCACCACGCACGTGTGCACCGGCTCGATCATCGGTTCGGGGCTGGGCCGCAAGGGCGCTTCGGTGCGCTGGGGCGTCGCCGGACGAATGGGACTGGCGTGGCTCACCACGCTGCCGCTGTCCGGCCTGGTCGCTGCCGCCCTGTGGTGGCTGGGCAGCGCCATCGGCGGCTCGTCGGGCGCCTTCGTCGTCTTCGGCATCATGTGCGCGGCCGCGATCTACATGCGCTGGCACTCCAAGCGTGACCCGATCGGCCACCACAACGTCAACGACGAGTGGGAGGGCTCCAGCAAGAGCGACGTCGAGGAACCGGTGTCGGGAGGGGTCCGCTGATGGAACAGTTCCTGGCAGCGCTGGACGGCTCATGGCGCGTCCTCCTCATCGGCATGCTCCTGGGAGCCGGCCTGCCGGCGCTCTTCGCCCTCGGCCTGCGAGCCCTGTCGTGGGGCACCGGCCACGACGCGACGATCGGGGTGTCGGCGGCGGCGCTCAAGCCGCATCCGCTCGGACGGGCCGTCGCCTACGTCCTGTTCGGCCTCGTCGTCCTCGCGGTGGTCTCCGGCATCACCTACATCGCGGCCCACGGCCTCGGCTGGACGGTCACCTTCAACGGCGTCCTGCCGGTCTTCACGCACAAGTAGGTGTGGCGGCGGGGACCAGCCCGGACGCAGCGGCCCGCATGTCCTGCGACAGCCGCTCGAGGAAGTTCCGTGCTCCTACGCTGACGCCGCGCCGGATCATCCCCTCGGGCAGGGCCTGGACGGTGATCCGGCTGCCGGCACCGGCGAGTACCAGCGGCAGCGTGTAGCCGACCGAGGACGGGAAACTGGCCAGCTCCCGGGCCACGGGCCCGCGGCGCAGCTCGATCTCCAGCGGCACCTTCGGCCTGACGATCCTCAGCCCGGTGCGCTGGGCCACCCGACGCAACTTGTCGTCCGCCTCGCGGCGGTGCGCGAAGTAGCGGCCCGCCGCCCCGCCCTTCTCGGCGAGGGCAGCGACGGCGTCCAGGTACGCCTCGGTCTCCACCACCCCGGTCTCCACCAGCGACGACCCGATCACGTCCATGCCGCGCAGCAGCACCGGGGGGCCGAACCGGCGACGCGTCCAGTCGTAGTCGTGGCGCTGGACGCGGCTGCCCGGCAGGCCCGTGACGTTCATCACCGTGAACATGCTGGGCCTGGTCCTGACGAAGAACGAGCGGGCGTACCTGGCCAGCGGTAGCCGCGCCGCGGTGAGGGTGCCGTGCCAGCGTCGCAGCGGCTCGCCGTTGACCAGCTGGGACGCGAACTCCAGCGTCGCGGTGCCGTCGTCCACCACGAGGACCTCGCTGGCGCGGCTGAACGGGAGCAGTGCCTGGATCATGCCGGAGAACGGGTCGCCGATCACCAGCCGCCTCGCGTGGGCGACCTCGTGGCGCAGTTCGTTGACGGTCCGGACGGCGGCCGTGGTGGAGCTGCGGGGGAAGTACCACTCGGCGGTGATGCCCTCCTCCTCGGCGAAGTCGCACATGGACCGCAGCTGCGACACGCTCGTCTGGTCGGCGGGGGTGAGCACGGCGAGCCGGGTCCGGTCGGCGGCCTGCTCGACGTGGCACCACTCCAGCACGTGCAGGAACTGCGCCGGGCTCTCGACGAGCGCGAACGTGTCGGTGACGGGACGAGCGCTCATGCCACCCGTCCGGACGCGGCGTCGGCCACCACACCCGCCACCCGCCGGAGCTTCTTCATCGCCGCCAGTTCGCCCGGGTAGACCTGCTTGACGCCGTCGCCCAGCGCCGACTCGATCACCCGGATGTCGCGCACCAGCCGTCGCATGCCCTCGGGCTCGACGGACGCGGACTGGTCCGACCCCCACATCGCCCGGTCGAGGGTGATGTGGCGCTCGACCATGACCGCCCCGAGCGCCACCGCGCAGAGCGTCGACTGCAGCCCGACCTCGTGGCCGGAGTACCCGATCGGGACGTTGGGGTACTCCGCGGCGAGCGTCTCGATCATCCGCAGGTTGAGCTGCTCGGGCGGGGCAGGGTAGGTGCTGGTGGCATGCAGCAGCACGATGTTGCGGCTGCCCAGCACCTCGACCGCGTGCCGGATCTGCTCGGGGGTCGACATGCCCGTGGAGAGGATCACGGTCGTGCCGGTCGCCCGCAGCGCACGCAGCAGCGCGTCGTCGGTGAGGCTGGCCGAGGCGACCTTGTAGGCGGGCGGGGCGTAGGCGCCGAGGAAGTCGATGCTCTCGATGTCCCAGGGGGAGGCGAACCAGTCCATGCCGATGTCGCGGCAGTACTCGTCGATCTGCCGGTACTGCTCGGCATCGAACTCGACCCGGTGCCGGTACTCCAGGTAGGTCATCCGGCCCCACGGGGTGTCCCGCTCGAGGTCCCACATCTCGCGGGGGGTGCACACCTCAGGGGTGCGCTTCTGGAACTTGACCGCGTCCATGCCGGCGGCCAACGCCTGGTCGATCAGCGCCAGCGCCGTGCGCAGGTCGCCGTTGTGGTTGATGCCGATCTCGCCGATGACGTACACGGGCTGGCCGGGGCCGACGAGCCGGTTGCCGACGCGCCGCAGACGGGGGTTCACGTTCACAGTTGGTCCTCCTTCAGGATCCACGAGGCGATCTCGCGGACGGCTCCGTGCCCGCCGGGCACGGTGGTCACGGTCCGGGCAGCGGCCCGGACACGGGCGTGGGCGGACGCGACCGCGACCGGCCACCCCACCTGTTCGAAGCAGGGCAGGTCGTTGACGTCGTTGCCCAGGTACAGCACCCGGCCGGGCGCGAGCTTCCGCTCCCCCAGCCAGCTGGCCAGCTCTGCGCCCTTGGCGGAGACGCCGTGGCGGCACTCGACGCCGAGCTTCCGCGCCCGGGCGGCCACCACCGGATTGGCCTCCGTGGAGAGGATCAGGACGGGGAGGCCCGCCCGACGCATCGCGGCGACGCCCATACCGTCGCCGCGATGCACGGCGACACGCTCCGTGCCGTCCGCGGCGAGCCACGCACGGTCATCGGTCTGCGTGCCGTCGAAGTCGAGCACGACCGCGTCCACCTCACCGGGAACCGGGCGTGCCGGTGCGTCCAGGAGAGGTGCGAGCGCACGTGCCCGCTCCAGGTCTGCGGGCTCGTCGATCTCGAGCACCCGCGCGGGATCGGTGGCGACCGCGACGACGCGCCCGAAGAAGCGGTGGCGGGAGGCGAGGAACCCGTCGGCCCGCATCGCGTACGCCGCCCCCGTCTCCAGCCACTCGGGCACGCGGTCCTGCCGGCGCTGCCTTCCCCGTTCGTCGTGGTTCACGCCGGTGGCCGCGTCCGCGTCCCGCCAGACGAATCCGTGGAAGGGCGCAGCGGTGAAGGCGGAGTCGGCACCGCCGTCGAGCACCGCGGATGCGACCCCGTCCAGCTCGCCCGGGACGAGGAACGGGCTGGTGCACTGCACCAGCACGAGCACGGCGAGCTGCCCGGCGCGGTCGCCGTAGAGCACGTCGACCGCGTGGCACAGGGCGTCCTCGCTGGACGCGGTGTCGCCGGCGAGCCCGGCGGGGCGGCGCACGACGATCGCGCCCGCGGCCGCCGCCGCCGCCTCGATGGCGGGGTCGTCGGTCGAGACGGCCACCGACGTGACCCGCCCGGCGGCGAGGGCAGCCTGCACCGCCCGCACGACCAGGGGCACCCCGCCGACCGGCGCGAGGTTCTTGCCCGGGACGCCCTTGGAGCCCCCTCTGGCAGGGATCACGACGAGCACGTCCGAGGCCGCGCGGGTCGCCGCCCGGCCGGTTGTCTCACTGGGGGTCACACCTGCACGCTAGGCAGCCTGTGCGCCGCTGCGATCAACCCCGACCCACGGTTCGGTGAACGGTTCGGGAACTCTCGGGGCTCGTCGAGCCGCCAAGCTCAGCGGCGCAGCGCCTCCACGGAGAGGGCCGGGTTCACGTACGCGCTGTCGAACGGGTTCGGTGTCGTGCCGGGCGCGACGATCTCGTCGATCCGGTCCAGCACGCCGGCGGGAAGAGTGAGGTCTGCCGCCGGCAGCTGGCTGGTGAGCTGGTCCATGGTGCGTGGCCCGAGGATCGCGCTGGTGACCGCAGGGTGGTTGACCACGAACGCGATCGCCAGCTCCACCAGGCTCAGGCCGTTCGCCTCGGCGAGCGTGGCCAGGGCGTCGGCCGCATCCAGCTTGCCCGCGTTGGCCGGATCGTCCAGGTCGTAACGCTTCCTGAACATGCCGCCGGCACCCCGCCCGGCCGACGGCGTCGGCGCCTCGCCCCCCTTGCGCCACTTCCCGCTCAGCCAGCCACCGGCCAGCGGCGAGTAGCAGATGACGCTCAGGTGGTGGCGGAGAGCCGTCGGCAGTACGTCCACCTCGGGAAGGCGGACGAGCAGCGAGTAGGAGAGCTGCTCGCAGACCGGGCGCACGGTGCGACGATCGCGGGCAGCCCACTGGGCCTCCACGATCTGGCTGGCCTGGAAGGCGGAGTGGCCGACGTAGAGCACCTTGCCCTGGTGGACGAGGTCGTCGAGGGCGGCGAGGGTCTCCTCGATGTTGGTGTCCGGGTTGGGCCGGTGGAGCTGGTAGAGGTCGATGTGGTCGGTGCCGAGCCGCCGCAGCGACTCCTCCACCTCGGCGACGATCCACCGGCGGGACGCGCCGCGCCGGTTCCTCCCCTCCCCCATCGCGCCCTGGAACTTGGTCGCCAGCACCACCTCGTCCCTGCGCCCCCTCAGCGCCTTGCCGACGATCTCCTCCGACTCGCCCTGGGAGTACACGTCCGCGGTGTCGACGAAATTGATGCCCGCGTCGAGCGCGGCCCGGATGATGCGCACGCAGTCGTCGTGGTCGTCGTTGTTCACGCCCCCGAACATCATCGTCCCCAGGCACAGGTTGCTGACCTGGACCCCGGTGTCACCAAGACTGCGGTACTGCATGCGAACTCCTCCTGATCGACGTCTGTCTCCATCCCAGCCCTGTGGGGCCCCGAAGGGAAGGCACCGGAGGAGTACCCGCGGTACCGGCACCTGGACGCGAGATCAGGAGCTGAAGCGGAACTCGACCACGTCGCCGTCGGCCATGACGTAGTCCTTGCCCTCCATCCGCGCCTTGCCGGCGGCTCGTGCCGCGGCGACGGTCCTGGCGGCCACGAGGTCGTCGAAGCTGATCACCTCGGCCTTGATGAAGCCCTTCTGGAAGTCGGTGTGGATCACTCCGGCCGCCTCGGGGGCTGTCGCGCCCTTGCGGATCGTCCAGGCGCGCGATTCCTTCGGGCCCGCGGTGAGGTAGCTCTGCAGCCCGAGGGTCTCGTACCCGACGCGCGCGAGGGTGTCCAGGCCGGGTTCGGAGATCCCCATCTCGACGAGGAACTCCCTGGCCTCGTCGGGCTCCATCTCGACGAGCTCCGACTCGATCTTGGCGTCGAGGAAGATCGCCTCTGCCGGAGCGACGAGCGCCTTCATCTGCTCGATCAGCGCGCTGTCGGTGAGCTCGTCGGAGTCGCAGTTGAACACGTACAGGTAGGGCTTGGCGGTGAGGAGGAACAGCTCCTTGAGCGGTTCGAGGTCGAGCCCGGCGGCATGGACGCCGACGCCGGAGTCGAGCGTCGCCTGGGCCTGCCGGAACGCCTCCAGGGTGGGCACGCGGTCCTTGCGGATCCGCGCCTCCTTCTCCACCCGCGGCAGCGCCTTCTCCAGGGTCTGCAGGTCGGCGAGGATCAGTTCGGTGCGGATGGTCTCGATGTCGCTGCCCGGATCGACCGCCCCGTCCACGTGGGTCACGTCGGGGTCGCGGAAGACACGGGTCACCTGGCAGATCGCGTCCGCCTCACGGATGTTGGCGAGGAAGGCGTTGCCCATCCCCTCACCCTTGGAGGCGCCCTTCACGATGCCGGCGATGTCGACGAAGCTCACGGTGGCCGGGACGATCCGCTCGGAGTTGAACAGCTCGGCCAGCACCGGCAGGCGCTCATCCGGGACGCCGACGACGCCCACGTTGGGCTCGATGGTGGCGAACGGGTAGTTGGCCGCGAGCACGTTGTTGCGGGTCAGTGCGTTGAAGAGGGTGGACTTGCCGGCGTTGGGCAGTCCGACGATGCCGATGGTGAGAGCCACGTCGGACAAGCTTATGGGATCCCGACGGCTCGGCCCGCACGGTGAGTTCGTCCACCGAACACGGTGGGCCGGCTCACGCACACCGCGACGTCGGTGCGAGAAGGTGGCTGCATGGTGTGGGATGCGGTGATCTTCGACCTCGGTGGGGTCGTGCTGGACTGGCAGCCGGAGCGGGCCTTCGAGCAGGTGATGCCGTCGGAGCTGGTGCCGGCGTTCATGGAGCGCATCGGGTTCCACGAGTGGAACCGCGCCAACGACGCCAGGGACAGCCTTGCCGAGGCCGAGGAGGAGCTGGTCAGGCGTTTCCCGTCCGACGCCCACGGCATCCGCGGCTACCGGCGGCACTTCGTGCACTCCGTCACCGCAATGGTGCCCGGAACCTCCGCCGTGATCGCGGAACTGGCTGCGACCGGCGTGACGGTTTCGGCGCTCACCAACTGGTCGGGGGAGATGTTCGCGCTCGCCCGTCCGCGGTTCGGCGTCCTCGGACGGTTCCGCGACATCGTCGTGTCGGGACGGGAGGGCATGGTGAAGCCCGATCCGGCGATCTACCGGCTCGCCTGCGCGCGCCTGGGTGTCGAGCCGTCGCGCGCGGTCTTCATCGACGACTCCGAAGCCAACGTCGCGATCGCCCGGCAGGTGGGGTTGGCCGGGCTCGCCTTCACCTCGCCGACGCAGCTTCGCGACGACCTGGCCGGCCTGGGCCTGCTGGGCGCCCGGGAGCCGCTCACCGTTCCCACCTACCACTGGGCGGTGAGGCGGGAGTGGCTGCACGCGCTCGACACCGGCACCTGGCCGTGGTCGGGACGCGGCCTGGGCTACGACGCCGAAGGGTTCGTGCACCTGTCGTTCGACCACCAGCTCGCCCGGACGAGGGCCCGGTTCTACGCCGATCTCGAGGACGACGACGTGGTGCTCCTCAGGCTCGACCCGGCCGCGGACCTGCCGATCGTGGTGGAGGACGGGTTCCCCCACCTGTTCGCGCCGCTGCCGCTGGACCGGGTGGTTCAGGCGTCCGCGCCGGCGTAGAAGGCGCCGAGGGCCTGCGCGAGCCACTCAGGGTCCCGGACGCCGCACAGCTCGCGCGCGGAGTGCATGCTCAGCAGCGGAACGCCGACGTCCACGCTCTCGATCCCCAGGCGGACCGCCGTGAGCGGTCCGATGGTCGAGCCACACGGCACCGAGTTGTTCGAGACGAACGGCTGGGTCGGCACGCCCGCGGCCCGGCAGATCCGCAACCAGCGCGCTGCGGAGGGAGCCTCGGTGGTGTAGCGCTGGCTCGCGTTGACCTTCAGCAGCGGCCCGGCGTTCACGGTCGGGCGGTGGTCGGGGTCATGGAGTTGGGGGTAGTTCGGGTGGATGGCGTGGCCGGCGTCCGCCGACACCACGAACGATGTCGCCAGCGCGCGGTGGAAGCCGTCCCCGCCCCACCCCAGCGCGTCGGCGACGCGCCGCAGCACCACTTCGAGGAAGGGTCCGGACGCGCCGCTGCGCGACCCGCTGCCGATCTCCTCGTGGTCGAAGCACGCGAGCACCTGCACCTGGCCGGACGCACCCGAACCCGCGAGCGCCACGAGTCCGGCGTGCACGCTGGAGAGGTTGTCCAGCCGCGGCGAGGCGAGGAACTCCCCGGTCACGCCGATCGTCGCCGGCTTCTCGGTGACCGCGGCGAAGAGGTCGTGGAAGTCGATCTCGTCACGGTGCACCCCGAGGGTGCCCGCCACGGCGGCGAGCACGTCGACCGAGGCGGTGCCGAAGATCGGCTTGAGCTGCACCTGCCGGTCGAGGTGGAGGCTGTCGTTGACGCTGCGGTCGAGGTGCGGCGCGACCTGCGGGATGCGCAGCCAGGGCGGCGTCGACACCAGGTGCACGGAGCCGTCACGGGTGACCACGCGTCCGGCCAGCCCGAACTCACGGTCGAGCCATGAGTTGAGGAGGGGCCCGCCGTAGACCTCCATCCCGGCCTGCGACCAGCCGAACGCATAGGCGGAGGGCTCCGGCTTCAGCTTGAAGCCCGGCGAGTCGGTGTGGGCGCCGACGATGCGGAATCCCACCGGGCCGTCGACGGCGTCCGGCGTCCGCCATGCCACCACGGCGCCGTCCCGCACGACGAAGCGCGCGCCCTCGGCCACCCAGGGATCGGGCTCGCGCTGCTCGGTGAACCCTGCCTCGCCCAGGCGCCGGCCCACCTCGGCGGCAGCATGGTAGGAGGAGGGGGAGGCGGTGACGAAGGCGGCCAGGTCTTCGGCGGGTGCGGTCGGGGACATGGCGCCCAGTCTGCACCCTCCTCCGCTCAGCCCTGGGGTGTGCCCGCGTCCGCCCGGGTCGCGAGATAGGCCGCCAGATCGTCGACGGAGACCTCGAAGGCGCCGGCATGGTTGACCGAGGCCCACCGCTCGCGGGTGAGGCGCCGCCGGCGGGTGATGCCTCCAGGGGCCCTGAGGAGCAGTTCGCTGCGCAGCCGCCGCACCGTCGTGATCGCGTCCAGCCGGACGCTGACCCGCCCGAACGGCACCAGGCAGGTCACCGCGGACCCGTCCACGACCAGTGCCGGCAGGTCCCCCAGCCGCGCCGGGAGGAGGTCCCCTGCGGCGAGGAGGGCCGCCGAGACCACCAGGACGATCCCGAAGACCATGCTGAGCAGGTCGCTGCGGTTCGACCAGGCCAGCGCGGCTGAGGCGAGCGCGAGGACCGACCACAGCCAGCCCTTGATCCGGAGCTTCCGCGCGGCCGGCTCGGAGATGAACGTGCCGACGACGCCCGCACCGAGCTCCGGCAACGGCACGAGCCCCGCTGGGAGTGGCACGCCGAAGGCGGGGACAGGAGGCCGCGCCGCCTCGCCGGATGCGTCCATCGTGCCCGTCCTCCTCGCCGTGTGGCTCTCCGGGAGTGTATTCCGGGCCACCTTCGCCTGCTCCGAGCGAGCCTTCGGCGAACTGTCGGAGGCGCCCGGCAGACTCGTCGGCATGGAGTCGTTGGCATGGTTGGTCGTGGGTGTGGTGGCGGGGGCCGTGCTCGCCTGGGTGCTGCTGCGCGCCCGCTCCCGCTCGACCGCCTCCGAGCAGGTCGCCGACGCCGAACGCGCC
>JAEVYS010000126.1 GCA_023392635.1 Actinomycetes bacterium
GGGCAGGTGCGGGTGCCGCCGGACGCGCCGGAGCGCTGGGGGCGGCGGGACGGGCGGGCGCCTCGGGAGCGGCCGGCTTCGCGGCGCTCTCCTTCAGGCGACGGACAACCGGTGCCTCGATCGTCGACGAGGCGGACCGGACGAATTCCCCCATGTCATTGAGGGTCTGCAGAAGTTCCTTGCTTTCGAGTCCGAGCTCCTTCGCGAGCTCGTAGACGCGGACCTTGGCCACTACTCTCCTTCAGGTCCGCGCGGGCGCGTGGACCAGCTAGTTGTACTCAGTGCTCATTTCGAGATTCTCATCGAGTGGTCATGAGCGTTAGCCCACTTTCTGGTTGTGTTCGCCACGACGGCGAACGCGCGAGGATCAGTCTATCGTCCTGCGCGGCCAAACCCTCAATCGAGACCGAGGACATGAGCCACCTGGGCGCCGTCCACCGGGCGGCGCAGCGCCCGGGGCACCGCCCGACGCCGCACGGCGAGGGCCGCGCACTCCGGATGGAGGTAGCACCCGCGCCCCGGAAGAAGCTGGATGGTGTCGGTGACGACCGCCCCGGAGGCCTCGTCCCAGACCAGCCGCAGGAGCTCGGCCTTCGCCGCGGTCCGGCGACAGCCGATGCAGGTGCGGACAGGAGTCACAACGCCGGAGTGTACGGCCTTGTTCCCGACGCACAGGCGGCACCCAGCCGAACGGGAGCGGCAGCACAGCGGCAACCGGTGGGGTGGAGCTCCACCACGACAAGGAGTCAGATGAACAGGAAAGCAAAGGTCGGCCTCGGAGTCGGCGCCTCCGTGATCGCCCTCGGTGCCGCCACCGGCGTCGGGGCACTCGCGGCGAACCTCGCGAGTGGGACGGACGCCGGGGCCGCGGCCCCCGCGGCGCGCTCGTCCGCCGGCCAGGACGACAACGGGCGCAACGGGCAGGACGGCCCGGCCCGCTTCGGCAGGGACAGCACCGCGCTGGCCACGACGCTGGCGCAGAAGCTGGGCCTGGACGAAGCGAAGGTCAAGGCAGCGCTCGACGAGGTGATGGCCGCCACCCGGCCCTCCGGCCAGCCGTCCGGACCGCGGACCGGGCAACCCTCGGGCGACAGCAGCCGCCTGGAGGCCATGGCCGCGGGACTGGCCGACAGGCTCGACCTGGACGAGGCGACGGTGCTGGCCGCCCTCCAGGACGCCATGACGTCGATGCGGGACGGGGGGCAGCCGTCCGCGCAGCCGACGGCGTCCGCCACCGGGTAGGGCGAGCGGCTACTGCTGCTGGGCCTCGGCGGTGTCCGGACGGATGTCGATACGCCAGCCGGTGAGCCGCGCGGCCAGGCGGGCGTTCTGGCCCTCCCGGCCGATCGCCAGGGACAGCTGGTAGTCGGGCACCACGACGCGGGCGGCCCGGGCAGTGGCGTCGGTGACCGTGACGGAGCTGACCTTCGCGGGGCTCAGCGCCTGCGCGACGAACACGCTCGGGTCGTCGGAGTAGTCGACGATGTCGATCTTCTCCTCGTTCAGCTCGTGCATGACCGCCCGCACCCGCTGCCCCATCGGGCCGATGCACGCGCCCTTGGCCGAGACGTCGGGGTTGTGGCTGATCACCGCGATCTTCGTGCGGTGGCCCGCCTCCCGGGCGATGGCCTTGATCTCGACGATCCCGTGCTCGATCTCGGGCACCTCCATGCGGAACAGCTTCGCGACCAGGTTCGGGTGGGTGCGTGACACCACGACCTGCGGGCCGTGGAGCTCACGACGGACGCTCACCACGTACACCCTCAGGCGCAGGCCATGCCTGTAGTCCTCGCCCGGTACCTGCTCGGCCTGGGGCATGATCGCCTCGATGCTGCCCAGGTCGACCCGGACCGTCCGGGAATCGCGGTCCTGTTGCACCACACCGAGCACGATGTCGCCCTCGACGCCGGCGAAGTGGCCGAACTTCTGCTCGTCCTCCGCCTCACGGAGGCGCTGGAAGATCACCTGGCGGGCGGTCGCGGCAGCGACGCGTCCGAACCCCTCGGGCGTGTGCTCGAACTCCCCGATCCGGTTGCCCTCGTCGTCGAGCTCCGGCGCGTAGACCGCAACCTTGCCGCTCTTGCGGTCGACGTCGACCCGAGCGCCCGGGACGGCTCCGGGAGTCTTCTCGTACGCGTTCAGCAGGGCCTCGCTCAGTGCTGCGAGCAGCACCTCCATGCTGATCTCCTTGTCGCGCTCCAGCTGCTTCAGCGCGCTCATGTCGACGTCCACGTCAGTCCTCCACTCCCTCTTCGCCGTCCTCGCCCGCGACGGGGCGGTTCAGCTCCACCTGCACCAGCGCGCGCTGCACCTCCGCCAGCGGGATCCGCCGGCTGGTGCCGTCCACGTCCACCTCGACCGCCCCGTCGTCGGTCCCGAGCACCCGGCCGGTCACCGCACCGTCGGCGAGCGTGAACTCCACCAGCCGACCGGTGTTGCGACGGAAGTGCTTGGGCTGGGTCAGGGGCCGGGTCACCCCGCGTGAGGAGACCTCGAGGGTGTAGGGACGGCCCTTCGTGATGTCCGCCTCGTCGAGGGTGGCGGAGATGTCCCGCGTCGCCGCGGCGATCTCGTCCAGCGACGGGCCGCGCCCCGCCGGTCCGTCGCCATCGAGGAAGATCCGCACCACCGAGCGCTTTCCCGCCGTCATCACCTCGAGCCGGTCCACCTCCAGGGCGTGGGCCGTCGCCACCGGCGCGACCAGCGCTTCCAGATCAGCGGTGTTCATGGCCAGTCCTCGATCCGGTTGTGGGAATGCTGTTGTGTGGCACCTTGCCAGTTGCCAATTCTAGGGCCCAAGTGGGCAATTCGGCCCGAGGTCAGTCCGCCAGGGTGGCCAGGAGCACGTCGACGGCCTCGGCCAGCGGAACCTCGACCCGCTCGCCGCTCGCCCGGTCGCGCACCTCGACGAGCCCGTCGGCGAGGCCACGCCCCACCACCACGGCGGTGGGCATGCCCATGATCTCGGCGTCGGCGAACTTCACGCCGGGGCTCGCCTTGCGGTCGTCCAGCAGCACCCTGACGCCGCGGGCGTCCAGCTCGGCGGCGAGGGTCTCGGCCGCGGCGAGGATCTCCTCCCCCTTGCCGGTGGCGAGCACCTGGACGTCGAAGGGCGCCAGGGCGCGCGGCCACGCCAGGCCGCGCTCGTCGCAGGTCGCTTCGGCGACCGCTGCGACGGCGCGCGAGACGCCCACGCCGTAGGAACCCATGGTGACCGTGACGAGCACGCCGCGTGCGTCCAGGACCTTCAGGCCCAGCGCCTCCGCGTACTTGCGACCGAGCTGGAAGATGTGGCCCATCTCGATGCCGCGGGCGAGGCTCAGGGGCCCGGACCCGTCCGGGGCGGGATCGCCCTCGCGGATCTCTGCCACGTCCAGCACGCCGTCGGAGGTGAAGTCACGCCCGGCGACGACGTCGACCATGTGGGTGTCAACGACGTTCGCACCGGTGATCCAGGCAGAGCCGGCAACGACGCGGGGGTCGGTGAGGTAGCGCACTTTCAGGGGGCCCTGCAGGCCGAGGTGCTGCTCGGCGGTCCCGGTGGCCAGCGAGACCGGGCCGATGTAGCCCTTCACCAGGCCGGGGTGCGCGGCGAAGTCCTCGTCGGTGACCGGTGCCGCCTCCGCCGGCGCGACCGCCGCCTCCAGGCGCTTCACGTCCACATCCCGGTCACCGGGCAGGCCGACGACCAGCAACTCACTGCTGCCGTCCGGAGCCGTGAGCCTGAACACGACGTTCTTCAAGGTGTCGGCAGCGGTCCAGGCGCGGTCAGCACGCGGGAAGCTCGCGTTGGCCACGTCGACCAGCTCTGCGATCGTGCCGGTGTTCGGGGTGTCGACCGTGCGCGCAGCACCGACCGCACTCGCGTCCTGCTCGGGAGGAGCGGCGATGCTCACCGCCTCGACGTTGGCCGCGTACCCGCCGGGTGAGCGGACGAAGGTGTCCTCGCCGGTCGGCGAGACCGCCAGGAACTCCTCCGACGCCGAGCCGCCCATCGCACCGGAGGTGGCCTTCACGATGACGTACTCGAGCCCCAGCCGGGTGAAGATGCGGACGTAGGCGTCGCGGTGCGCCTGGTAGGACGCGTCCAGACCGGCGTCGTCCACGTCGAAGGAGTAGGAGTCCTTCATGACGAACTCGCGGCCGCGCAGCAGGCCGGCCCGGGGGCGCGCCTCGTCGCGGTACTTGGTCTGGATCTGGTAGAGCGACAGGGGCAGGTCCTTGTACGAGGAGTACAGGTCCTTCACCAGCAGCGTGAACATCTCCTCGTGCGTGGGCCCGAGCAGGTAGTCGGCTCCCTTGCGGTCCTTCAGGCGGAACAGGTTGGGCCCGTACTCCACCCAGCGGTGGGTCGCCTCATAAGGCTCCCGGGGCAGCAGGGCGGGGAAGCGGACCTCCTGGGCGCCGATGGCGTCCATCTCCTCGCGCACGATGCGCTCGACCCGCTGCAGCACGCGCAGCCCCAGCGGTAGCCAGGTGTAGATGCCGGGCGCGGTGCGGCGGATGTAGCCGGCGCGCACGAGCCAGCGGTGGCTGGGAACCTCCGCGTCGGCGGGATCCTCGCGAAGGGTGCGGACGAACAGCTGGGACAGGCGGGTGATCACCGGGTGATCCTACCGACCCGCGACAGCGAGCCTCGCACCGGCGTCAGCCGTGGCGCCAGTAGCCCTTCGCGATCACGGCCTCCGGCGGGAGCCCCCACCGCTGCAGCAGCAGGGCACGGGCCGCGGGCAGGGCCTCCGCCTCCGCGGCGACGAAGCCGAGGACGGCGCCGTCGGGGCGGTCGCGCTCGCCGAGGGCGTCGAGGGCGTCACGCAGCGACTCCGTGCCGCGCACGAGCACCGTCACGAACGTGTTCGCGTCGGTCGGGACCGGCACCAGCTCGTTCTCCGGCGCGACCTCGAGGATCACCCGGGCCGGAACGCCCGGACGCCGGGAGCGCAGGAACCGGGAGATCGCCGGCACCGCGGTCTCGTCACCGGCGAGGAACCACGAGTCGGGCTCTCCGGAAACCGTGTTGCTCCGCCGCGGCCCGGCGACGGCGACGACGGAGCCCAGCGGCGCGGCGGCGGCCCAGGTGGACCCGGGCCCGTCCCCGTGGATGACGAAGTCGAACTCGACCCAGCCGGCGTCGCCGTCGGCGTGGAGCGGCGTGTACTCACGGCTCGGCAGCTCCCGCCACTCCTCTGGTGTGTCGGGACCGGCCGTGCCCGGCTCGGCGAAGAAGATCCGCACGTGGTCGTCGGCGCCCGGCGCGGTGAACCCGCGCAGCGCGTCGCCCTCCAGACGCAGCCGCACGTAGCCGGGCGTCAGCCACTGCCGGGACGCGAGTGCCGCCGGCCGCAGCGCGGTCTCCAGCGGGACGGTTTCGAACACGGGCGTGGCCAGGGTCATCGGTGTCCTCGGTCTCGGCGACGGGTGGCGCATTTAGGTTAACCCGCTGTTGCCAAAATCACGCAACCCTCTGTCCGGGGCTGGCAGGATGTCGGGGTGACCGAGAACACGCTTCCCGAGGGCGCCCGGAGGGTGTCCGCACTCCTTGCCGACCGGGGCCACCCGCACGACGTGGTGCTGCTGCCGGTGACCGGCCGCACCGCCGCCGATGCCGCGTCGGCCCTCGGGGTGGAACTGGGACAGATCGCGAAGAGCATCGTGTTCCGGCGGCTGTCCGACGACGCCGCCGTGCTCGTGGTCACCTCCGGCGATCGCAGGGTGGACGAGAAGAAGGTCTCCGCGCTGGTGGGCACGCTTGGACGCGCCGACGCCGACTTCGTGAAGGCCACCACCGGCTTCTCGATCGGCGGCGTGTCGCCGGTGGGCCATGCCACTCCCCCGGTGATCCTGATCGACGCCGAGCTGTTCCGCTTCGAGCAGATCTGGGCTGCGGCCGGACACCCCTACGCCGTGTTCCCGCTGGCGCCGTCCGAACTGCAGCAGCTCACCGGCGCCCCGGTTGCCGAGATCTCCTGATCACGCCTCGATCCACAGGCAGAAGGGGTGCCCGGCGGGGTCGAGGCACACGCGGACGTCCTCCTGCGGCTGGAAGTCGGCGACGCGGGCCCCGCACGCCACGGCGCGGGCCACGCCCGCGGCCAGGTCGTCCACCCTGATCTCGAGGTGGAACTGCATCTGCTGGTGGTAGGCGTCCTGGGGCCAGACCGGCGGCAGGTGGGTCGGCTCGCCCTGGAAGGCCAGGCCCACGCCTCCCTCGGGATTGCGGAGCGCCAGCCAGTCCTCGCCGTCCGGCACGTCCGGCTCGGGCCAGCCCAGCAGCGCAGCGTAGAACCGCGCCAGGCCGACGGGGTCCGGCGTGCCGAGGGTGACCGTGGTCAGGGTCGGGTTGGCTTCCATGCGGGCCTCCTCAGAACAGGACGGTGGCGAACTCCCCCACCTGTTCATACCCCACGCGCTCGTAGCAGCGGATCGCCCTGGTGTTGAAGTCGTTCACGTACAGGCAGGCGGTCTGGTAGTCGGCGAGCACGTACTCGGTCACGCCCGCCACGGCGGGGATCGACAAGCCCCTCCCGCGCAGCGCGGGTTTCAGCCACACGCCCTGGATCTGGGCGACCTGGCCGCTCGCCGCACCCACGTCGCTCTTGAAGACGACCTCTCCGTCCTGGACGATGCCGAACGCCCGCCCCGAGTCGACGAGCCAGCGGCAGTAGCTGCGGTAGCTGGTGTCCCCGCCGGCCAGCGGGTCGGCGCCCACCTCTTCGGTGTACATTGCGACCGAGGCGGCGAAGTACGACTCGAAGTCGGCGGGCGTGATCGGACGCACCCGCGGGTCCGCGTCCGCCCGAGGCGCGTCCGTGATCGCCATCACCGGCTGGCGCGGCCGGACCTCGCGGACCTGCGAGTAGGACTTGCCCCACCGTTCCGACAGCGCGCGCCACAGCGGCAGCGAGAACCACGACGGGCCGACGATCGACTGGCACGTACGGCGCCGCCCGGCGGCTTCCACGAAGGCGGGCAGGGGGTCGGAATCCTTCACCACGGGCACGAGGTTCGCTCCGCTGTGCAGCAGCGAGGTGGGCGCCGTGGCCGGCCAGCCCCAGACCACCCCCGGCGCACCCGGGTTCAGCACGCCGGCGTCCAGCCGGGAGCCGACGAAGACGTTGATCACGGGATCCTCGGCCACCAGCCGCCGGGCGACGGGAGCGTCCCAGCTGGTGAGGATCCGGGCGGTCATGGCTAGGAGACGGAGACCTCGACGGGACCGGACTCGGTGGCCGGCATCTCGGCCGCGAGGCGATTCGCCTCCTCGATCAGCGTGGCGACGATCTCGGACTCGGGAACCGTCTTGATCACCTCGCCGCGCACGAAGATCTGGCCCTTGCCGTTGCCGGAGGCGACGCCGAGGTCTGCTTCGCGGGCTTCGCCGGGGCCGTTCACGACGCAGCCCATCACGGCCACGCGCAGCGGGACCTCCATGCCGGTGAGCCCCTCGGTGACCTCCTCGGCCAGCTTGTACACGTCCACCTGGGCCCGGCCGCAGGACGGGCAGGAGACGATCTCCAGGTGGCGCGGACGCAGGTTCAGCGACTCCAGGATCTTGATGCCGACCTTCACCTCCTCCACGGGCGGGGCGGACAGCGAGACCCGGATGGTGTCGCCGATGCCCTTGGCGAGCAGCGCGCCGAACGCCACCGAGCTCTTGATGGTGCCCTGGAAGGCCGGCCCGGCCTCGGTCACCCCCAGGTGCAGCGGGTAGTCGCACACCTCGCTCAGCTGCTCGTAGGCGCGGACCATGACGACCGGGTCGTGGTGCTTCACCGAGATCTTGAAATCCCGGAAGTCGTGCTCCTCGAAGAGGCTCGCCTCCCACAGCGCCGACTCCACGAGCGCCTCGGCGGTGGGCGCGCCGTACTTGGCGAGGATGCGCTTGTCGAGGGAACCGGCGTTGACGCCGATGCGGATGGACACACCCGCATCCTTCGCCGCCTGCGCGATCTGCTTCACCTGGTCATCGAACGCCCGGATGTTGCCGGGGTTGACCCGGACGGCGGCGCAGCCGGCGTCGATCGCCGCGAACACGTACTTCGGCTGGAAGTGGATGTCGGCGATCACCGGGATCTGGCTCTTCTTGGCGATGATGTGCAGGACGTCGGCGTCGTCCTGGCTCGGGACCGCGACCCGGACGATGTCGCAGCCGGTGGCGGTGAGTTCGGCGATCTGCTGCAGCGTGCCGTTGATGTCGGTGGTCTTGGTGATGGTCATCGACTGCACCGAGATCGGCGCACCGCCACCGACCGCGACCTTGCCCACCTTGATCTGGCGGGTCGGGCGGCGAGGCGCGATCACCGGCGGCGGTGTCGCGGGCATCCCAAGGTTTACGGTCATCTGCTCCTCGTTCTGTACGACAGCGGCGCCGTGGCGGCGTCATCCGGCCAACAGCCTACCTACGCCGCGGAATTCCGTGGACGGGTGCGCCGCGCGGCACGCTGGGCGAGGATGGGGGAACGTCTCCCGGCACCCGGCCGTAGTGAGGACAGGAGGTCGCGGTGGCGCAGGATCCGGTCAGGGACGCGGAGTTCACCGCCTTCGTCGCGGCCGCGTCCCCGACACTCGGACGGACGGCGTGGCTGCTCACCGGAAACCCGGAGGCGGCCGCAGCGCTGTTGCAGGCGACCCTGGTGAAGACCTATGTGGCCTGGCCACGCGTGCAACCGGGCGGCGCAGCTTCGTACGCCGAAGACACGATGGCCGCGCTCGGCGGCCGCGCGCAGGACGGACCACAGCGACCTGCGACGCGGCCCCCCGCCGACGATGTGGACAACGTCGCGGTCGACCTGGAAGCCGTGCTGGACGCCGGCCGCGAAGCCGTGCGTGGCCGGCGGCTGGGCTGGACGGTGGCCGGCATCACCGTCCTCGCCGTGGTGTCGTCCATCGTGACGCCGCTGCTGATCGCCCAGACCGTTCCTCCCCCGCCGGCAGCGAGTCCCGCGGCCCCGGGCACGCAGACCCTCCGGCTGGAGGGAACGACCTGGTACCTGTCGCCCGAGAGCGGGGAGTGGGTGCGCGGTCGTGGAGTGACCTTGCGGGTCGACGACTCCCGGGTGTCGGGAGAGACCGGATGCGGGAGCTACACCGCAACCCTGGAGCGCACCGGCGGGAGGTGGGCGATCACGGGCCTGAGGAACACCGCCATGACCTGCCCGACGCAGTCAGCGACCCTGGCGAACCGGTTCCTGGCCAGGCTCGCCCGAATCACCTCGGGTGAGGTCGGGAGCGACCGCCTCCGCCTGGAGTCGCCCGAGGGCCCGCTGGTGTTCAGCGGGCCCTGACCTGCTGCGATCAGAACAGCTGCACCGGGCTGACGATGTCGGCCAGGATCAGGGCGACACCGCTCACCAGGAGAAGAGCCCCGACGGCGTACGCGACCGGGAGCAGCGTGGCGGTGTCGAAGAAGCCAGGATCGCGGCGTCCGAACAGCTTCGCGACCTTCCGCCGGGCCCACTCGTACACCGCACCCGCGATGTGGCCGCCGTCGAGCGGGGGAAGCGGGACGAAGTTGAACAGGGCCAGGAACAGGTTCACCGAGGCGAGCAGGGTGGCGAACGTGGCCACCTTCTCCGGCAGGCTCACCTCACCGGAGGCGACCACCTGGCCGGCCACCGTGCTGGCACCCACGATGCTGATCGGGTCGTAGACGCTGCGCGGCTGGCCCGTGGCCATGCCGTACACCACGTGCCAGACCTTCACCGGGAACTGCACGAGGGCGACCACGCTCTGCTGGGTCATCGTCCACATGTCGCCGAGGACGTCGGCGGGACCGCCGCGGACCAGCTCACGCCGGGGGCTCACGCCCAGCCAGCCGGCCTGCACCCGCGCCGACGGGTCGAGGGTGTCGGCGACGCTGTTCACGACGGTGTTGACCGGGGTCAGGGCGACCTCAGCCCCGTCCCGCTCCACCACGATGCGGGCCTCGCCGCCCAGGTTGGCGCGGATGAGCGCGCTCAGCTGGGCGTAGGTCGTGATCGGGACGCCGTTGAAGCTCACCACCCGGTCACCCACCTTCAGGCCGGCCGCCGCCGCCGGGGAGACCGGGTCGGTCGCGGTGCACTCGGTGCGCGTGGGGTCGGTGAGCACGCACGCCTGCACGTAGGCGACGGTGGTCTGGGGACGCGCCACCCCGTAGGTGGCGGTCACGCCGAGCAGCAGGACGAACGCGATCAGCAGGTTCATCACCGGGCCGCCGGCCATGACGACCAGCTTCTGCCAGGTCTTCTTCTGGTATAGGAGTCGTTCCTGCTCCACGTCGGTGGGAGTGATGTCCTCCCACTCCGCGCTGCGCGCGGTATCGGCGAAGTCGGCCAGGCGGGTCCGTCGGTAGGTGCCGTCCGGACGTGGCGGGTACATGCCGAGCAGCTGGACGAAGCCCCCCAGCGGGAACCACTTGATGCCGTACTCGGTCTCGCCCTTCCTGGTCGACCACATCGTCGGGCCGAAGCCGACGAAGTACTTGGGCACCCGCACTCCGAAGCGCTTGGCCGGCACCATGTGGCCGATCTCGTGGAGGGCGACCGACGCCATGATGAGCGCGAAGAAGGCGATCGCGAACCCGATCACGGTCAGGGTTTCCATGTCACTGCTCCTCCGGGCGGGCGGGCTCGTGCCCGATGCGTTCGGCAGCCGCCGTCCGGGCCCAGGCGTCCGCGGCGAGCACCGCCGGAACGCTCAGGGCTTCGCGGACCGGCCGGGCCAGATGGGCGTCCACCACGTCGGCTACCACCTCAACGATGCCAGTGAAGTCCAACCGGCCGGCGCAGAACGCGTCCACGCACACCTCGTTGGCCGCGTTGTAGACCGCGGGCGCCAGCCCTCCGGCGATCCCGCAGCGCCGGGCGAGCTCGACAGCGGGGAACGCGTCGTCGTCGAGGGGCTCGAACGTCCAGCTGGCCGCCGTGGTCCAGTCGCACGAAGCGGCCGCGTCGGGGGTCCGCTCCGGCCACGAAAGGGCCAGAGCGATCGGCAGCCTCATGTCCGGTGGCGAGCACTGGGCGATCGTGGAGCCGTCACAGAACTCGACCATCGAGTGCACGACCGACTGCGGGTGCACCACCACCTGGATGGCGTTCACGTCGACCCCGTAGAGCAGGCCCGCCTCGAGGAGTTCGAGCCCCTTGTTGACCAGCGTGGCCGAGTTGATCGTGATCACCCGGCCCATCCGCCAGGTGGGGTGCGCCATGGCCTGCTCGGGCGTCGCCGAGCGGAGGCGCTCACGCGTCCAGCCGCGGAACGGCCCGCCGGACGCGGTGAGGATCAGCCTGCGCACCTCCTCGGCGCGTCCGGCGCGCAGCGCCTGGGCGAACGCCGAGTGCTCGGAGTCGACCGGCACGATCTGCCCGGGCGCGGCTGCGTCGGTGACCAGGCTGCCACCGATCACGAGGGACTCCTTGTTGGCCAGCGCCAGCGACGTGCCGACGGCGA
Source organism: Actinomycetes bacterium (assembly GCA_023392635.1). Lineage (GTDB taxonomy): Bacteria > Actinomycetota > Actinomycetes > Propionibacteriales > Propionibacteriaceae > Propionicimonas. The sequence goes on from JAEVYS010000126.1 coordinate 11,431, forward strand.
GCGTGGCGAGGGTCGGCTCCAGGCCGGCTGCCCCGGTGATGCCGTTCAGCACGACGTCACACTCCAGCGCGGCGAGCCGGGTGGACGCGTCCGGGCCCGACCAGACCGTCGTTCCGGGGAGTTCGGCGGCGACCCGCGCGGCCGCGTCCGGATCGGTCACCGCGACCACCTCGGGACGCAGCGCGCGGGCCTGCCCGACCAGGAGGTCCACCGACGAGCCGCCGGCGCCGAGGCCGACCACCCGGAACCGGTCCGGACGGCGGGAGACCACGTCGACGGCCTGCGTGCCGATGGAGCCGGTGCTGCCGAGCACGACCACTTCCCGCATGAATGCCTTTCCTCCTGCACCGTGTTCGCCGAAAGCCTATGCGAGAGCGACAGCGCGCGCGCCAGCCCGGCGGCGCCGCAGCGGCTGGGTAGGGTGCGATCCATGCACGATGACCGTGTGCTTCTCGCGGTGGGCGTCGAGGAGCCGGCATGAGCCACGGAGCGCCCGTTCCGCAGCGCGCGGGGACGGGCGCCGAGGTCGACTCGCTGGCGGACTTCGACGCGCGGCTCGCGTCCGGGGCCTCCCTGGCCGAGTGCTACCTGCAGTCGCTGGACCTGACCGGTCGCAGCCAGGCGCTGCTCGCCACCGATGTGACGCGCACGGTCTTCCTCGGCTGCAGCTTCGGTCCCGGAGTCGAGGCGCAGCTGGAGACGCGCGGCGCGTTGGTGTTCCCGAGCCTGCCCGACCTGCCCTTCAGCCCGTACCGGTCAGGGCTGTACACCGCGACCGAGCTCTACACCGGCCTCGAGAACGGCTACCGGTACACCCTCGACGCGCGGGTGTACCGGTGGTGGCGCCACGTCGGCCAGCACCGGAGCCTCACCAGCGAACTCGGCATGACGCTGCACGACCATGCGATCACCGAGGCGCTGGACGCAGTGGGCCTGGACGGAGCCGTCGGGGTGATGGGCGGTCACCAGCTCGTGCGCGGCACCGGTGGGTACGCGGAGGCGGCCGCCCTGGGGCGCCGGCTCGCCGCGGTGGGCCGGACTGTGATCACCGGCGGCGGCCCGGGTGCGATGGAGGCGGTGAACCTCGGCGCATCCCTCGTCGGGGACGACGATGACCTGGCGCAGGCCCTGTCCATGCTCGCCGAGCGGCCCCGCTTCGCCGACGACATCGCCTCCTGGGTCCGTGAGGGGCTGGCGGTGCGCGACCGCTTCGACGTCACCGGGCCCAGCTACGGCGTCCCGACCTGGCTCTACGGGCACGAGCCACCCAACGTGTTCAGCACCGGCATCGCGAAGCTCTTTTCGAACGCGATCCGCGAGGACGTGCTGCTGCGGCACGCGACCGGAGGCCTGGTCTGCCTGCCGGGGGCTGCGGGAACCGTCCAGGAGGTGTTCCAGGCCGTCACGCCCCGGTTCTATGCGGCCGCCGACGACCCGGTTCCGCCGCTGGTCCTGGTGGGAGCGGACTACTGGACGCACACCCGTCCGGCCTGGCCACTGCTGTCCAGTCTCGCCGAGGGTCTCCCGATGGCCGCCGCCATCCACCTCGTCGACAGCGTCGCCGAGGTCGCTGCCCTTCTCGGCTGAGCGTCCGGACCCCGACATTCGCCGGGAGGGCCACGCGTCAGGGGCGGGGGGCCAGATCGGCCTCGGTGGCCGCGAGCTGGCCACAGGCACCGTCGATCTCCCGTCCCCGGGTGTCACGGACGGTGACCGGCACTCCCCTGGCTTCGAGGCGGCGCACGAACTCGTCCTCGTCCTGCCGGCGGGACGCCGTCCACTTCGAGCCGGGGGTCGGGTTCAGCGGGATCAGGTTGACGTGCACCCAGCCCCGGCCGTACCGGTTCAGCAGGTTGGCCAGGGCGTCCGCGCGCCAGCCCTGGTCGTTGACATCCCTGATCAGCGCGTACTCGATCGACACCCGTCGTCCACTGGCCTCGAAGTAGTGGTGAGCGTTCATCACCACCTCTGCGACGGGCCAGCGGGTGTTGATCGGGCACAGGGTGTCACGCAGCTCGTCGTCGGGGGCGTGCAGGCTCACCGCGAGCGTCACCGGCAGGCCCTCGGCCGCCAGCCGCTGGATCTGCGGTACCAGTCCCACCGTGGACACCGTCACCCCGCGGGCCGAAATCCCCAGACCCTCCGGAGCGGGCGCGACGATCGACCGGACCGCGCGGAGCACCGCGGTGTAGTTGGCCATCGGCTCGCCCATGCCCATGAACACGATGTTGTTCACCCGTCCGGGCCCCCCGGGCACCTCTCCGTCCCGCAGCCGGCGGGCCGCATCCATCACCTGGGCGAGGATCTCCCCGGTGCTCAGGTTGCGCTGCAGCCCGCCCTGCCCGGTGGCGCAGAACGGGCAGGCCATCCCGCAGCCGGCCTGCGACGAGATGCAGACCGTCGCCCGCTCCCTGCCCCTGCCGCTGGCCCGGATGCCGGGGACGCCGTAGCGCATCAGCACGCTCTCGACGAGCGAGCCGTCGTGCAGCCGCCACAGGGTCTTCACCGTGGTGCCGGCATCGGCGGCCTGGTCCCGCACCCGGTCCAGCAGGGAGGGCGCGAAGCGCTCGGCGAGCACGGCGCGCTCGGCCTTCGGGATGTCGGTCCAGCCCGACGGGTCCGCCTGCAACCGCTCGAACAGGTGCCGGGTCAGCTGTGCGGCGCGGAACGCGGGCAGCCCGAGCTCGGCGATCGCATCGGCCCGCTCGGCGGCGTCCAGGTCGGCCCAGTGCTTCGGCGGCTTGCCGCGACGCGGCGCCCCCAGCGCCAGGGGGACGGTGCGTCCTGCCTGGGCGGCGGCCACGTCCCTCGCGTAGCTGGCCTCTTCCTCGGGTGTCAGTCCGGTCACCAGGTCACTCCGCTCAGCGTGAAGACCAGCCAGGCGGCGGGGGCCGCGACCAGCGTCGAGTCGAGCCGGTCCATCACCCCGCCATGGCCGGGAAGGAAGGAACTCATGTCCTTGATACCGACGTCGCGCTTGATCAGCGACTCGATCAGGTCACCGGCGGTGCCCGTGATCACCACCACCACGGCCAGCAGGACGCCGAACCACCACGGCTGGTGCATCACGAACACCGTCATCAGCACGCTCACCGTGCTGGCGAGCACGACCGAGCCGGCCATGCCCTCCCAGGTCTTCTTGGGGCTGATCAGGGGCGCCATGGGGTGGCGTCCGAGCGTGGCGCCCGCGGCGTAGCCCCCGGTGTCGCTGCCGGTGATGCACAGGAACACGGCGACCACCTTCGCCACGCCGTGCTGCTGGGCCAGGATGAGTGCCACGAAGGACGCCAGCAGCGGGATGTAGCCGATGATGAACAGGCTGGCTGCACTGTCCCGGGCGTACCCCTCGGCGCCGCCGAACATCCTCCAGATCAGCGCGAGCAGGACGGTGCCGCCGATCGTGCCGAGCAGCACGACGTGCCAGGGCAGCCGGGTGGTCTCCTGGAAGACCGCGGCGATGTACGACCCGCCGATGATCACCACGTTGCCGAACACGACCGGCAGCAGCGCGGACGTCATGCCGACCCGCTTGAGCGCCTCGTGCACCTCGTACGCGCCGAGGCTGGTCAGCACCACGAGCAGCACGATGAAGCCCGGCGGCCACCAGGTCAGGGTGAGCACGACGTAGGCGAACAGCCCGAGCCCCACGGCGATCGCCATGGGCAGGTTGCGACCCGCCCGCGACTTCCGCGGGGCTGCCGGCTGCACGTCGCTGTCGCTCATGCGGGCTCCCCGGGGAGTTGTTCGGGGAAGCGCAGCGGAGGAGAAGAACCCGGTGGGGTGCTCACTCACACCTCCAGCAGTTCGGCTTCCTTGACCTTCAGCAGCTCGTCGATCGAATCGATGTGCTTCTTGGTGGCCGCGTCCAGTTGCTTCTCCGCGCCGCGGGCGTCGTCCTCGCTGATCTCCTTGTCCTTGACCAGCTTGTTCACCGCCTCGATCTCGTGCCGGCGGACGTTGCGGACCGCGACCCGCGCCTCCTCGGCCTTGTGGCGGGCGAGCTTGATGTACTCCTTGCGGCGCTCCTCGGAGAGCTGCGGCATCACCAGGCGGATCACGTTGCCGTCGTTGGCGGGGTTCACGCCCAGGTCGGAGTCGCGGATCGCCTTCTCGATGTTGTGCATCGCGCCACGGTCGAACGGACTGATCAGGACCGTGCGAGCCTCCGGCACCTGGAAGGTGGCCAGCTGCTGCAGGGGCGTCGGCGCACCGTAGTAGTCCACCACGAGCTTGTTGAACATGGCCGGGTGCGCCCGTCCGGTACGGATGGCGGCGAATTCCTCCCGAGCGTGGTCGACCGCCGCGACCATCTTGTGCTCGGCGTCCTTGATGATGTCCGGGATCACGAGGTCTCTTCCCTTCTGGTTCGCCCGCACGCCTCAGGCGTGCAGGGTGGTTCCGATCTTCTCACCTGCGACCACCCGGGCGATGTTGCCCGCGACACCCAGGTCGAAGAAGATCATCGGCACGTGGTAGTCCCGGGCCAGGCTGACGGCGGTGGCGTCCGCCACCTTGAGGTCGGCGGACAGGAACTCGTCGTAGGTGAGTTCGTCGAAGCGCTTCGCGTCCGGGTTGGTGCGCGGATCGGAGTCGTACACCCCGTCGGTCCCCTGCTTGGCCATCAGGAGCACATCGGCGTGCACCTCGAGCGCTCGCTGCGCCGACACGGTGTCGGTCGAGAAGAAGGGCATGCCCGAGCCGGCTCCAAAGATCACGACCCGCCCCTTCTCCATGTGCCGGATCGCCCGGAGCGGGACGTAGGGCTCGGCGATCTGGCCCATCGCGATCGCGGTCTGGACCCGGCTGGGCGCGCCCGCCTTCTCCAGGAAGTCCTGCAGGGCGAGGGCGTTCATCACCGTGCCCAGCATGCCGATGTAGTCGGCGCGGGCGCGGTCCATGCCACGGGTCTGCAGCTCCGCCCCTCGGAAGAAGTTGCCGCCACCGGTCACGATCGCCACCTGGACCCCGGACGCGACGACGCCGGCGACCTCGGTGGCGATGCCAGCGATGACGTCCGGATCGACCCCGAGCTTGCCGCCGCCGAACGCCTCTCCCGAGAGCTTCAGCAGGACGCGGCGAAAGGGGCTGGGCATGTGTTCTCCTCGGCAGGCGGGCGCGGTTCGGGGATGCTGGTTCACCTTAACCGATCGGGGACGGGCCCCGTGACGCGCGAACGGCCGCCCAGCGGGTGCCGGGCGGCCGATCGGGCTGGTGCGGTCAGGCGCCGGCGGCGAAGCGGACGAACCGCTTGACCTCGACACCGTTGTTCTTGAGCAGCTGGCCCACGCTGAGCTTGTCGTCGGACACGCTCGGCTGCTCGACCAGGCAGACGTCCTTGAAGAAGCCGCCGAGGCGACCCTCGACGATCCGCGGAATGATCTGCTCGGGCTTGCCCTCCTCCTGCGCGGTGAGGGTGGCGATCTTGCGCTCGTTCTCGAGCACGTGGTCGGGCACCTCGTCGCGGGTCACGTAGGACGGGGACATGGCCGCGATCTGCATCGCGATCCCCCGGACGAACGCCTCGTCTCCGCCGTCGTACTCGACCATGACGCCGACCTGGGGCGGCAGGTCCTGGGACCGCTTGTGCAGGTAGATGCTGACCGGGCCGTCGAACGTTGCCGCGGCCGCCAGCTCCAGCTTCTCGCCGATCTTGGCGCTGAGTTCGGCGATCGCGTCCGCCACGGTCTGGCCGGAGGCCAGGGTGACGGCCTTCGCGGCGTCCACGCCGTCGGCGCCCGCGGCGTCCACGGCCTCGGCGATGTCCTGCGCAAGGGCCATGAACTCGGCGTTCTTGGCGACGAAGTCGGTCTCGGCGGCGAGCTGGATGACCGTCTTGCCGGCCGAGGCGACCAGGCCGTTGCTGGCCTCGCGGTCGGACCGGTTGGCCATCTTCGCCTGACCGGTCACACGGAGGATCTCGATGGCGGCGTCGAAGTCGCCATCAGCCTCGGTGAGGGCCTTCTTCGCGTCCATCATCCCGGCGCCGGTGGCGTCGCGGAGCTTCTTGACGTCCGCTGCAGTGATCGTTGCCATTACTCCTGGTTCCTTACTTGGTCTTCTTGGCGGGCTTGGCCGGGGTCTCGGCCTCTTCGGCGGGAGCCTCCTCGGCGGGAGCCTCCTCGGCGGCGGCCTCCTCGACGGGGGCTTCCTCGGCAGCGGCCTCGACGAGCGCCTCGGCGACGGCGGCCTCGTCCGCAGCCGGCACCTCGACGGCCGAGTCCTCGACCGCGAGCTCCTCGGCGACGGCCTCCGAGACCGGCTCCACCACGACGATGTCCTCGACCACGGGCTCGGCGACCGGCTCGGCGCCGCCGAGCAGGTCACGCTCCCAGTCGGGCATGGGCTCGACCTCTTCGCCGGTGGTGGCACCGGCGGAACGGGCGAGCAGGCCCTCGGCGACGGCGTCGGCCAGCACCCGGGTCAGCAGCGCGACCGAGCGGATCGCGTCGTCATTGCCCGGGATCGGGAAGTCGACGTGGTCGGGGTCGCAGTTGGTGTCGAGGATTCCGACGATCGGGATCCTCAGCTTGCGGGCCTCGTCGATGGCGAGGTGCTCCTTGTTCGTGTCCACGACCCAGATGGCCTGGGGCACCCGGTGCATGTCACGGATGCCGCCGAGGGTCTTGGCGAGCTTCTCCTTCTTGCGCTTCTGCTGCAGCAGTTCCTTCTTCGTCAGCCCGGAGGACGCGACGTCGTCGAAGTTGAGGCCCTCGAGCTCCTTCATCTTCGCGATGCGCTTGCTGATGGTGCCGAAGTTGGTGAGCATGCCGCCCAGCCAGCGCTGGTTGACGTAGGGCATGCCGACGCGCGTGGCCTGCTCGGCGATGGCTTCCTGGGCCTGCTTCTTGGTGCCGATGAACAGGATCTGGCCGCCGCGGGCGACGGTCTCCTTCACGAAGGCGTACGCGCTGTCGATGTACGACAGCGACTGCTGCAGGTCGATGATGTAGATGCCGTTGCGCTCGGTGAAGATGAACTTCTTCATCTTCGGGTTCCACCGGCGGGTCTGGTGCCCGAAGTGAACGCCGCTGTCCAGCAGCTGGCGCGTGGTGACGACGGCCATGGCCGTTCCTCTCTGCGCGATCGGGCACGGCCCAACCGCTTTGGGTTGTCCGGACCGAACTTTTCGGTCCGCCTGACGCAGTCGCCGGCTGCCCACCCATGTGCTGGGACCACGGGCCCGGCCCGTCCTGAGACGGTAGGGACTGCATGCGAAGTCGCCCCGGATCGGCCGGGACGCTGCCTGAGATTGTACGCGGACAGGTGGGGCTCCCGCCAAACCGGGCCGGCGTCCACAGGCCCGACGTCATCCACAGGCGGACGGCCGTCCGGACGCGGAGCCCCCGGCCGCGCCGAAGATGCAGGCATGGCGAGGTTACGCGTGCTCGTGGCGCTGCTCCTGGGGTGGTGGCTCTGCCTCTGCGCGGCACCGGTGGCGGGTGCTGTGGGAGCGGCCGTCCTGCCCCTGGCGGGGCCGGTGGTACGCGGTTTCGACCCGCCCGACCAACCCTGGCTGCCGGGTCATCGAGGGGTTGACCTGCTCGGCGCCGTCGGCGCCGAGGTGGGGGCGGCACGGGCCGGGCGGGTCGTCTTCGCCGGGACGGTGGCCGGGCAGGGGGTGGTCGTGGTCTCCCACGGCGAGCTGCGCACGACCTACCTCCCCGTCCGGCCACTCGTCGCGGTGGGTGCGACTGTCTCCGCCGGGCAGGCGATCGGCGTCCTCCGCCCTGGCCACGCCTGCCCGGGCGGTACGTGCCTGCACTGGGGCCTCAAGCGCGGCGACACCTACCTGGATCCGCTCAGCCTGCTCGGTGAGACCGAGGTGCGGCTGCTTCCGGCACAGTCCTCCTCGGGAGTCGCCGCGGTGGCCGCCTACCGCCAGGCGGCGATCGAAGCCGGCACGACCGTGGCCGGGGTGCTGAGCCGTCCCGTGCCCGGCGCGACCGGATCGCCCTTCGGCATGCGGCTCCACCCGATCTTCGGAGTCTGGCGGCTCCACAACGGCGTCGACCTGCACGCGCGGTGCGGCGCACCGATCAGGGCCGCAGCGCCGGGACGGGTGGTGGCCGTCGGCTACGACTCCGCGTCCGGGCACCGCCTCGAGATCGACCACGGCATCGTGGGCGGCCACCGGCTCGCGACGAGCTACCTGCACGCCACCGGCTATCGCGTCTCCGTCGGGGAGTGGGTGCACCGCGGCGAGGTCGTCGGCGCGGTGGGCAGTACGGGGTGGTCGACGGGCTGCCACCTCCACTTCATCGCGACCCTCGACGGGCGCTACGCCGATCCGGAGAGGTTCCTCGGGGGGTGAGCGGTCAGGCGCGCGGATGCGCCTGCTGGTAGGCCCGGCG
>JAEVYS010000108.1 GCA_023392635.1 Actinomycetes bacterium
AGCTCGACACCGGCGACAGCACCAGCTCCCCCGCCGGCCACGCCGCTGGAGGCTGCGCCCGCGGCCCCGGAGGCCGCCCCGGCCGGCCCCACCCCCAGCGTGCAGTCACGCCACCGGGCCTCCGACACCACCCCGGAGAGCCCGGGCTCTGGTCGGGGTGTGTCCGCCGACCGTCCACGGCCCCAGCCGGTCGTGGAGAAGGAGCAGACCGAACCGGTCCGCACGCCGCTGCGCGGCGCCCCCCTGCGGACGGCGAACAACATGGACGCCTCCCTGGCGATGCCGACCGCCACCAGCGTCCGCGACGTGCCGATGAAGCTCGCCACCGACCAGCGCCTGATGATCAACGCGCACCTCGCCCGCTCCACCGGCGGCAAGGTCTCCTTCACGCACCTGATCGGATGGGCGATGGTGCGGGCCCTCAAGGCCGTCCCCGAGATGAACAACTCCTACGACGTGGTGGACGGCAGGCCGATGCTGGTCACCCCGCCGTCGATCAACCTCGGCCTCGCGATCGACACCAAGAAGGCTGACGGCACCCGCCAGCTCCTCGTGCCCAACATCAAGAACTGCGAGGACCTCAACTTCGCCCAGTTCTGGGCGGCGTACGAGTCCCTGGTGCGGAAGGCTCGCGACAACGCGCTGACCGTCGCGGACTTCGCCGGCACGACCGCGTCCCTCACCAATCCCGGCGGGCTGGGCACCAACCACTCGGTGCCCCGGCTGATGGCCGGGCAGGGCGTGATCCTCGGGGTCGGCTCCATCGACTACCCGCCGGCGTTCCAGGGCGCCAACTCCGCCCGCATCAACCAGATCGGCGTTTCCACTGTCACGACCCTGACCTCGACGTACGACCACCGCGTGATCCAGGGGGCGCAGTCCGGGGAGTTCCTCCGCCACATCCACGAGCTGCTGCTGGGCAAGCACGACTTCTACGACGAGATCTTCGAGTCGCTGCGCGTGCCGTACACCCCGATCCGCTGGGCCAACGACACCAGTGACGACAAGGTCGGAGCGATCCCGCGCAGCGCACGGATCTTCTCCCTGATCAACGCCTACCGGAACCTCGGCCACTTCATGGCCGACATCGACCCGCTCGAGTTCCGGCAGCGGTCCCACCCCGAGTTGACGCTGGAGTACCACGGGCTCACCCTGTGGGACCTGGACCGGGAGTTCCCGGTGGGCAGCTTCGGCAACCACTCCGGCGAGGTGGCGACCCTCCGCGACATCCTGGCGATGCTGCGCGGGTCCTACTGCCGCACCGTGGGCGTGGAGTACATGCACATCTCCGACAACGAGCAGCGCAGCTGGATCCAGGAGCGCTTCGAGCGGCCGTTCGTGCCGTGGCCGCGGGAGGAGCACCTGCGCATCCTCGACAAGCTGAACGAGGCGGAGATCTTCGAGACGTTCCTGCAGACCAAGTTCGTCGGCCAGAAGCGGTTCTCCCTCGAGGGTGGCGAGTCGACGATCGTGTTCCTGGACGAGTTGTGCGAGCGCGCCGCCGACGGCGGCATCGACGAGGCCATCATCGGAATGCCGCACCGCGGGCGGCTGAACGTGCTCGCGAACATCGTGGGCAAGTCCTACGGCCAGATCTTCCGCGAGTTCCAGGGCAATTACGATCCGCGCCTGTCCACCGGCTCCGGCGACGTGAAGTACCACCTCGGCTCGGAGGGCCAGTTCACGGCGGCCAGCGGCAAGACCCTGAAGACGTCCGTCGCCGCCAACCCGTCGCACCTGGAGGCCGTCGACCCCGTGGTCCAGGGCATCGCCCGCGCCAAGATCGACCGCGTCGGCAAGGTGCCCGGCTGGCCGGTGCTGCCGATCCTGCTGCACGGCGACGCCGCGTTCGCCGGCCAGGGCGTGGTCTACGAGACCCTCCAGATGAGCCAACTGCGGGCGTACAAGACCGGCGGGACCGTGCACCTGGTCGTGAACAACCAGGTGGGCTTCACCACCGCGCCGATCGAGTCGCGCTCCTCCACCTACTGCACCGATGTGGCGAAGGCCATCCAGGCCCCGATCTTCCACGTGAACGGCGACGATCCCGAGGCTGTGGCCCGGGTGGCGCAGGTCGCCTTCGACTTCCGGCAGCGGTTCGCGAAGGATGTCGTGGTCGACCTCGTGTGCTACCGCCGACGCGGACACAACGAGGGCGACGATCCGAGCTTCACCCAGCCGCTCATGTACGACCTGATCGAGCAGAAGCGCAGCGTCCGCAAGCTGTACACCGAGGCCCTGATCGGGCGCGGCGACATCTCGACCGACGACGCCGAGCAGGTCATCGCCCGCTTCCGCGAACGGCTCGAGGGCGTCTTCCGCGAGGTGCGCGAGGCCACCGACACCGAGGACACCACCTACCGCCGCGTGCCGTACTACCCGGCCAAGCTCGGCAAGGACCGCGGCACGGCGATCACCGCCGAGCAGATGGAGGCGGTCGCGAAGGCGCACGTCACCTTCCCGGAGGGGTTCACCGTGCACCCGAAGGTGCTGCCGCAGCTCCAGCGCAGGGCCGACAGCATCCGCAACGGCCCGATCGACTGGGCCACGGCGGAACTGCTCGCGTTCGGCTCCCTGCTCATGGAGGGACGCCCGGTGCGCATCGTGGGCCAGGACACCCGCCGCGGGACGTTCAGCCAACGGTTCGCCGCTGTCATCGACCGGGTCACCAACCGCGCCTACGTTCCGCTGAAGCACCTCACGCCCGACCAGGGCGGCTTCCACGTGTTCGACTCCCTGCTCAGCGAGTACGCGACCATGGGCTTCGAATACGGGTACTCGGTGGCCGCGCCGGACGCGCTCGTGTGCTGGGAGGGCCAGTTCGGCGACTTCGCCAACGGCGCGCAGACCATCGCCGACGAGTTCATCGCCGCGGGCAACGCCAAGTGGACCCAGAAGTCCGGGGTCGTCCTGCTGCTCCCGCACGGCTACGAGGGCCAGGGCCCCGACCACTCGTCGGCCCGCATCGAACGCTGGCTGACGCTGTGCTCGGAGGGGGCCCTGGCCGTGTGCCAGCCCTCCACGCCCGCCAGCTACTTCCACCTGCTGCGTACGCACGCCTACGTGAACTGGCACCGTCCCGTCGTGATCGCGACGCCCAAGTCGATGTTGCGTTCGAAGATGGCCACCTCCCCCGTCTCGGAGTTCACCCAGGGACGCTGGCAGCCGGCGATGGGTGATGCGACCATCACCGACCCCTCCGCCGTGAAGCGCATCGTCATGTGCTCGGGCAAGATTCGCTGGGAGCTGTTGCAGGCCCGCGCCGAGGCTGGACTGGACGGGCAGGTGGCGATCCTGCCCCTCGAGCGGCTCTATCCCCTGCCTGCCCGGGAACTCGCTGCGGAACTGGCCAAGTACCCGCAGGTGACCGACGTGCGGTGGGTGCAGGACGAGCCCGAGAACCAGGGCGCCTGGTGGTTCCTGCAGCTGCACCTGCCGGCCGCGGTCGCCGCCTTCCTTCCCGGCTACGACCTGAGGATGACCGGGGTCACCCGCCCGGCGGCCTCGGCTCCGTCCGTCGGCTCGGTGAAGGTGCACCAGGCCCAGGAGGCCGACCTGCTCGCCCGCGCGCTGGCCGACTGATGTACTTCACCGACCGCGGCATCGAGGAGCTGGCCGACCGGCGGGGCGAGGAGGAGGTCAGCCTCGCCTGGTTGTCCGAAAAGCTCAGCCTGTTCGTGGACCTGTACCCGGAGCACGAGAATGCCGTCGAGCGGCTGGCGACCTGGCTGGCGCGCCTCGACGACGAGGAGGACTGACCGTGCTGATCGACCAGGCAGCCGAGGCGTTCACCGCACTGGTCGGCACGGCCCCGTCAGGCGTCTGGACGGCTCCGGGACGGATCAACCTCATCGGTGAGCACACCGACTACAACGACGGGTTCGTGCTGCCCTACGCCCTCCCGCACGCCGCCTATCTCGCCGCCTCACCGCGCACCGACGGACGGTGGCGACTGCGCTCGGTCGACCTCGACGACACCGTCGAGCTGGGTCCGGACGACCTGGTGCCCGGCAGCCGGGGCTGGCACTCCTACCTCGCCGGTGTGGTCTGGGCGCTGCGCCGGGCGGGCCACGAGGTCGGCGGGGTCGACCTCGTCCTCACCTCGGACGTGCCCCTCGGCGCGGGCCTGTCCTCCTCTGCGGCCATCGAGTGCGCCGCGCTGGCTGCGCTCGCCGACCTGAACGGCCTGCAGATCGAGCCCCTCGACCGCGCCAAGCTCGCCCGGGTGGCCGAGAACGCGTACGTCGGTGCCCCGACCGGCCTACTCGACCAGGCGGCGTCCACGCTCTGCGTCGCCGACCACGCGCTCTTCCTCGACTGCCGCTCCTTCGAGTACCAGCAGGTGCCGTTCGCCGTCGAGGCCGCCGGCCTGGCCATCCTGGTGATCGACACCCGGACCCGGCACAGCCACGTCGACGGCGAGTACGCCGCCCGGCGCGCCAGCTGCGAGGAGGCCTGCCGGATCCTCGGCGTGCGGGCGCTGCGGGACGTCACCGATCTCGACGGCGCGCTCGCGCAGCTTCCCGAACTCGTCGGACGTCGCGTGCGCCACATCGTGACCGAGAACCAGCGGGTGCTCGACACCATGACCGCGCTGGCCGCCGACGACTACGCCCGGCTGGGACGGCTGATGACCGAGTCCCACGCCTCGATGCGCGACGACTACGAGATCACGGAGACCAGCGTCGACCTCGCCGTCGAGACGGCGCTCGCCGACGGAGCGTGGGGCGCGCGGATGACCGGCGGCGGCTTCGGCGGCTGCGTGCTCGCGCTGGTGCCCGCCGACCAGGTGGAAACCACGTCCGCTGCTATCACGCGCGCGTTCGCGAACGCCGGGCACGAGGAGCCGGTCACTTTCCTGGCCCGCCCGTCGGACGGGGCTCGTCGGCTCCGGTGACTCCGGCGTCCCTGCGCAGGTGCAGGGCCCGGCTCGTGGCCGGCAGCGCTGCCGCGACCGCGGTGATCGCGCACACCACGACCGCCGACCACATCCAGGGCGCCGACTCGGTGAACGTCCACGCGGCAGCGACGTTCAGCATCGACAAGGCGACCACGGGGCCGCGGCCGAAGACGCTCAGCCGCCACAGCGCCCAGGTGGCCGCCGCGAGGCCGGCCCCGTAGGCCAGCAGGGCGAGCCCGACCCCGCCCGAGAACGTGCCGTGGCCGGACGCGAGCGACACGACCGCCATCACGACGACCGCGACAGCAGAGGCGGCCGCGCCCGTCACGGCAACGACCAGTGACAAGGGACGACGTTCCGCGGGTGGCACCCGGCCAGCGTAGCGCCGCGCCCGCGCGGCGTCCGTGCAGGGGATGTGAGCGCGCCACACCACATGTGCAAAATGCGGGCCACACCTTGTGCGGGGACGGTACAGTTGCCAGTCTGGACACCGGGCGTGCGCACTTTTCCCGCCATGCCCGGTGACGTTCTGCCTGGGCCTTCCGCCACGCATCGCCCATCTACTCAAGGAGTGTTACTTCATGGACTGGCGCCACAGGGCTGCCTGCCTGACCGAGGACCCGGAGCTGTTCTTCCCCATCGGCAACACCGGGCCGGCCTTGATGCAGATCGCCGAAGCGAAGAAGGTGTGCCGCCGCTGCGAGGTGCGCGAGGCCTGCCTTCAGTGGGCGCTGGATGCCGGACAGGACCACGGGGTGTGGGGTGGGCTCAGCGAGGACGAGCGCCGCGCCATGAAGCGCCGCGCCGCCCGGATGCGGGTCCGCAACAGCTGACCCCGCGCCGCTCGTCAGGAGCAGGTCCGGCCGGGCGCCGGCCCCAGCCCTGATCAGATGAGCGGGACCCGGACGGTGGCCGTGGTCGCGCTCTCCTCCGATGCCAGCGTGAACGTGCCGCCGAGGTCTGCGACCAGCGTGCTCACGATCGACAGTCCCAGGCTGGTCGAGTTGGTGATCCGGAAACCGTCCGGCAGCGGCTCCCCCTGGTTGGTCACCTCAACCACCAACTCCCCGTCCTGCTGGAGCGGGCGGACCAGGACCTCGCCGGACTGCTCCCGCAGGCCGTGCTCCACGGCGTTCTGGCAGAGCTCGGTCAGGACCAGGGAGAGGCTGGTGGCGACGTCGGCCGGCACGTAGCCGAAGGACCCCTCGCGGACCATGCGCACCTTGCCACCGGTCGCCGCCACGTCGCCGACCATGCGCAGCAGGCGGTCGGCGACGTCGTCGAACTTCACCGCCGTGTCGAACGCCTGGCTCAGGATCTCGTGCACGACGGCGATGGCCGCGACGCGCTTCATGGCGTCGTTCAGCGCGCCCTTCGCCTCCGGCGAGGAGATCCGGCGGGCCTGCAGCCGCAGCAGTGCCGCCACGGTCTGCAGGTTGTTCTTCACCCGGTGGTGGATCTCGCGGATCGTGGCGTCCTTGGTGACGAGCTGGCGCTCGCGCGAGCGCAGCTCGGTGGTGTCGCGGCACATCACGAGCAGGCCGTCGGGACCGTCCTCGCTCGCCAGCGGCAGCACCCTCAGCCGGACGGTGGCCGAGCTCGTCTCGAGGTCGAGCTCGGCGGAGCCGCGTCCGACCAGGCTCGCCGCCATCGGACGGTCGACAGGCAGCCGCTCCTTCAGCAGGGACCGCGTGATCGCCACGAAGTCCTCGCCGTACAGGTCGCTCGCCAGGCCGAGGCGACGGTAGGCACTCAGCGCATTCGGGCTCGCGAACACGATCTGGCCCGCCTGGCTGACCCGGATCATGCCGTCCCCCACGCGTGGCGAGACCCACGGCACGCGCCGGTCGCCGCCGAGCGGGAACTGATGCCGGTGCACCATGCCGGACAGCACCTGGGCGGCCTCGAGGTAGGCGTCCTCGAGTGCGCCGGGGGCACGGACGCCCATCTGGTTGGTGTGCATCTCGACCACGGCCAGTACCCGATCGTCACGCAGGATCGGGATGGCCTGGACGTCGACGGGGATGCCGGCGTGGAGCTTGTTGCCGCTGGTGTGGCTGATCTCCTGGGACAGGTACGCCTCCGTGACCAGGTGCTCCGGGTCGTAGGCGATCTCCTCCCCCACGACGTCGTCCTCGAGCGAGGTCGGACCGGTGGTCGGACGCACCTGGGCGCACGCCCAGAACACGTTGTCGTCGGCGTCCGGCACCCACAGGATCAGGTCTGCGAAGGCGAGGTCAGCCAGCAACGACCATTCGTCCACGAGCTGGGTGAGCCATTCGCGGTCCTCTTCGTCGAGGACGCAATGGCGGGCGATGACCTGCTCCATCGTCTGCATGCCCGCCACCCTACTGAACTCCGGTTGGACCCTCCGCCCCCCGGGCTGGCAGAATGGGTCCCCGCGCCGACCGGCGCGCACGCACGTCACGACTGAGGAGACCACGATGGGTAAGGGTGGCCGTAAGCGCCGTTCCCGCAGGAAGAGCGCTGCTAACCACGGCAAGCGCCCGAACGCCTGAGGATCGCCGCCGTACATGTCCGAAGCCCCCGGCGAACGGCGGGGGCTTCGTGCGTCCTGGCCCCTTTCCACGGGGCGGACGGGTCCCGCGGCGGGTGGCGGCTACTCCGGCGCTTCGGTGACGATCACCGTGCGGCTGTAGGTGGCACGGACGCGCAGGCGGAGTTCCTCCGGCGCCTTCTCCGCGGTGCAGGACCTGCGGATCAGCAGACGCATCGCGTCCTCCACCTGGTAGTGGTCGAGGCAGGGCTCGCAGGCCAGCAGGTGCTCGCGGATCTCGTCGGCCTCGGCCGGGCTGAGCTCCTGGTCATGGAACTCGTAGAGGTGGCGCAGTACTTCGGTGCAGTCCTCGAACTCAGGCCTCATGGTCGCTCCCGATCAGACCGTGCTCGCGCGCGAAGTCAGCGAGGGAGGCACGCAGTTGGTTTCGGCCGCGGTTCAGCCGGGACATCACGGTGCCGATCGGCGTGCCCATGATCTCGGCGATCTCCTTGTAGGAGAATCCCTCGACGTCGGCGAGGTAGACCGCCAGTCGGAAGTCGGGGGCCAGCGCGTTCATCGCGTCGGTCACCGCCGAGTGCGGCATGCGGTCGAGCGCTTCCATCTCGGCCGAGCGAAGCCCGGTCGAGGTGTGCGACTCCGCGCGAGCCAGCTGCCAGTCCTCCACGTCCTGCCCGGAGGTCTGCGGCTGACGCTGCTTCTTGCGGTAGTTGTTGATGAAGGTGTTGGTGAGGATCCGGTACAGCCACGCCTTCAGGTTGGTGCCGGGCGTGAACTGGTGGAAGGACGCGTAGGCCTTCGCGAAGGTCTCCTGCACCAGGTCCTCGGCGTCGCTCGGGTTGCGGGTCATGCGCAGGGCTGCGCCGTAGAGCTGGTCGAGGTAGGCCAGCGCCTCGGCCTCGAACCTCTCGGCGCGTTCGGCGTCGGTCTCGGGACGGTCGAGGGTGGAGTCCTCGGGAAGTGTTGGCAGAGTCATCAGGAACGAGCCTAGCCGTTGCCGCTGACCGGCCCGAGGTACGCCGATCTGCACCGCTGGGTCGAGGGTCGCCATCACGCCCTCCTCAACGGGTCCGCCCGGGGCGATTATTCCGCGAGCGGCTCCACCAGCTGCGGCCCGTCATTGGCCACCTTGTTGACCGCCATCGACACCGGGTAGAACCGCAGGCTGGGCGTCGGCACGGTCAGCAGCCCCAGCGGATCGTCGGCGAAGGCCGGGTCGAGCCAGGCGTCCCAGTTCTGCCGGGTGACCGCGAGGGGCATGCGGTCGTGCAGGTGACCCACCTCGTCGGTCGCGGACGTCGTGATCACAGTCGCCGTGGTGAGCCAGGACCCGTCCGGCGCCTTCCAGAACTCGTACAGCCCCGCCATCACGAACAGCTCGTCGTCCGCCGGCCGGATGAAGTACGGCTGCTTGGCGGGCTTGCCCTCGACCGTCACCGGATACCACTCGTAGTAGCCGTCGGCCGGCAACAGGCAGCGCCGCGAAGCGAACGCCTTCCGGAACGCGGGCTTCGCCGCCACCGTCTCCACGCGTGCGTTGATCATCCGAGCCGCCCCCGATGCGTCCTTCGACCATGACGGCACCAGGCCCCAGCGCACCTCGGCGAGGATCCGTCTCGGCTCGCCCGAGCGCTCCCGGACGAACACGGCGGGGATCGGGTCGGTCGGCGCGATGTTCCAGTCGGGCCCGGGCAGCGGGCCAGCCACCTCGTCGATCTCGAAGTACTCCTCGAGGTCCTCGCCGGCCAGCGAAAGGGCGTAGCGTCCGCACATACCTTCGGACCTTACGCCGCCGCTGCGACAGCATCGCGGAACGCGCTTGGCAGTGGGTGGTGATCGGGGTAGGAATAGGGCATGAGTCTTCTCCGGTTCGTCGCCCGATCGATGCTGGCCAGCTACTTCGTGATCAACGGGGTCAAGGCCCTCCGGCACCCCGAGGACTACCTGCCGGACGCCCAACCGATCGCCGACCGAGTGCTCCCGCTGATCAGCGCGAACGTCCCCGACTCGGCCCGCGGCTACCTGCCCGAGGACGCGGTCGGCCTGGTGAAGTGCAACGGTGCCCTGCAGATCGCCGGCGGCCTGAGCCTCGCCACAGGCCTGGGGCGCCGCCTGGGCGCCGGCGTGCTGGCGGTCACGATGCTCCCCCACGTACTGGCGGCGAACCCGCTGAAGGCGAAGAGTGGTGCCGACCGGGCCGCCGTGCAGTCGCAGCTCGGCAAGAACGTCGCCCTCCTCGGCGGGGTCATGCTCGCCGCGCAGGACACCGAGGGGAAGCCGACGATCGCGTGGCGCGTCCGCACCCAGAAGCAGCTGCTGGCCAAGGAGGCGGCACGTCGCAAGGCCGAGCTGGAACGCGACGCCCGCGGCACGGCCGAGGACGCCGCCCGGCTCGCCCGCAGGTCCGTGCGCAAGGCCCGCAAGGGCGTGGAGGGCCTTCTTTCTTGATCGCTTGGACGGCCCCCGTCGCGACCGCCCCGGCTCGCGGCAGCGTGGTCGTTCCCGGTTCCAAGTCCGCCAGTGCACGCAGCCTGCTCCTGGCCGCCCTCGCCGACGGCCCGTCGGTACTCACCGGCGTGCTCGACTCGCGCGACACCGCGTTGATGCGGGCGGGGCTGGGGACCCTTGGCGCGGCCGTCGAGGACCTCGGGCAGGGCACCGTCCGCGTGGTCCCCGGGGCCCGTGTGACCGGGGGCGGCACCGTGGACTGCGGCCTGGCCGGCACCGTGCTGCGGTTCCTGCCGCCGGTCGCCGCGCTGGCCGCCGAGCCGACGCTCTTCATCGGTGACGAGGCGGCGGCCACCCGTCCCATCGCCGGACTGCTCGACGCGCTCGCCGCCCTGGGCGCGGACGTCAGCCGACCGCGCTCCCTGCCCTTCCGCGTGGGTGGCGGCCCGTCCCTGCGCGGCGGGGCGGTCGGCATCGACGCGAGCACCACCAGCCAGTTCGTCTCCGCGCTCCTGCTCTCCGGCGCCCGCTTCCCCGACGGGGTCGAGGTCAGCCACCACGGCGGCGCCCTGCCCTCGGTGCCCCACATCGACATGACCAGCGCGCTGCTGCGTCGCCGTGGGGTGCAGGTGGAGCGGCCGGCCGAACACACCTGGCGGGTGGCGCCCGGGCGCATCGCCCCGCTGGACGAGGCCGTCGAGCCCGACCTGACGAACGCGGCCACCCTGCTCGCGGCCGCCCTCGTCACCGGTGGTGAGCTGACCACGGCCTGGCCCGAGTTCTCGGTGCAGGCCGCTGACGACCTGCTCGCCGTGCTGGCGGCCTTCGGCGCCGGCGTGACCTACGGGACCGGCCCGGACGGTGGCCGGACGGTGACGGTGAGCGGTCCCAACGGGGTACGGGGAGCCGACGTCGACCTGCGCACGGTCAGCGAACTCACTCCTGTGGCTGCTGCGCTGGCCACCCTCGCCGACCGGCCCAGCACGCTACGGGGCGTCGCCCACATCCGTGGCCACGAGACCGACCGCCTCGCCGCGCTGGCCTCCGAGCTGACCGGACTCGGGGTGGACGCGCTCGAGACCGACGACGGCCTGAGCATCGTCCCCGGCCGGCGTTCCGCCGGGACGTTCCACACCCACGCCGACCACCGCCTCGCCCATGCCGCCGCGCTCATCGGGCTGGTGACCCCGGGGATCGTCCTGGACGACGTCGGGTGCACGTCGAAGACCCTCCCCGACTTCCCCGGGCTGTGGGCCCGCCTGCTCGGGGCGGGCGCGTGATCCGCCAGCAGCGCGGCGCCATCACCGACGACCCGAACGAGGGCTTCGGACGGCCCAGCCGTCGCTCGCGCCCGCGCACGAAGGACCGTCCCGCCTACACGCAGGCCGTGGACGCGACGGTCGTCACGGTCGACCGGGGGCGCTTCCGGTGCCTCCTCGCCGACGGCGAGACCCTGGTCACCACGACGAAGGCACGCACCCTCGGCCGCACCGGCGTCATCGTGGGCGACCGCGTCCGGCTCGTCGGCGACACCTCGGGAGCAGAGGGCAGCCTGGCGAGAATCGTCGAGGTGGTCGAGCGGGAGACCGTGCTGCGGCGCACCGCGGACGACGACGACCCGTACGAGCGACCGATCGTCGCCAACGCCGACCAGCTCGTGATCGTTGCCGCGTTGGCCGACCCCCCTCCCCGTGTGGGCATGATCGACCGGATCCTCGTCGCCGCCTACGACGCCGGGCTGGAGCCCCTGCTGGTGCTCACCAAGGCCGATCTCGCCGAACCGGACGGACTGATGGCCACCTACCGGCCCCTCGGCCTGCGGGTGGTCGCGGTTGAGCCGGGCTCGGACCTCGGCCCGCTGCGCGAGGCCCTGGCCGGCCACCGCAGCGTTCTCGTCGGGCACTCCGGGGTCGGCAAGTCCACCCTGGTGAACGCGCTCATCCCCGGTGTCGACCGTCAGGTCGGTGAGGTCAACGAGGTCACCGGACGGGGTCGGCACACCTCCACCAGCGCGATCGCCCTTCAACTGCCCGACGCCGGCGGCTGGGTCATCGACACCCCCGGCGTCCGTTCCTTCGGCCTGAGCCACGTCACGCCCGACTCGATCGTGGCCGCCTTCCCCGACCTGTCCGAGATCGTGGCGGACTGCCCGCGCGGCTGCCGCCACGACTCCAGCGCTCCGGAATGCGCCCTCGACGTCGCCGTTGCGGGCGGACGGCTCGCCCCTGAGCGCCTCGAGTCCTTCCGCAGGATGGAGAAGGCGTTCGGCTAGATTGGCAGCCATGCCCGACCAAGCCCTCCTGGACGACCTCAGGCTGGCGCACGTCCTCGCCGACCAGGCGGACGCGATCACCATGGCCCGCTTCCGGGCATCGGACCTGAGGGTCGATTCCAAACCAGACCTCACCCCCGTCACCGACGCCGACACCGCCGTCGAGGACGCCATCCGCAACATGCTGTCGCGCACGCGTCCGCGCGACGCCGTGCACGGTGAGGAGCGGGCGGACTCGGGTTGGGGGCCACGACGCTGGGTGATCGACCCCATCGACGGCACCGCCAACTTCGTGCGCGGCGTGCCGGTGTGGGCGACCCTGATCGGGCTGATGGTCGGTGAGGACGTCGTCGCCGGGGTCGTCTCCGCGCCCGCACTGTCGCGCCGCTGGTGGGCGTCGAAGGGCGGCGGCGCGTTCACCGGCCGCAGCCTCCTGCAGGGTCTGCCGTGCCGCACGTCCCGGGTGTCCGCCATCGAGGACGCGTCGTTCTCGTACAGCTCCATCGGCGGCTGGGTGGAGTCCGGTCGCGGACAGCAGTTCGTCGACCTGCTCCGCGACTGCTGGCGCACCCGTGCCTACGGCGACTTCTGGAGCTACATGCTGCTCGCTGAGGGCGCCGTCGACCTGGCCGCTGAGCCCGAGCTCGCCCTCCACGACATGGCCGCCCTCACCGTGATCGTGACCGAGGCCGGCGGCAGGTTCAGCAACCTCGATGGTCGCGACGGCCCGCACGGCCCGGGCGCCATCGCGACCAACGGCGTCCTGCACGACGAGGTCGTGGCGCGCCTGGCCCGCGGCGAGTAGCCGTCCCCGGCGGCGGCGAGCCCGGACCCGTCCACCTGATACACCCCCGCTTCGCCTACTACTACGCATCGCGCGCCCACGGCGGGTGGTGCGACCCTCGGAGGAGAAGGCTGACCAGCCACACCGAGGGGGTAACCATGGCTGAACCGCGGGTCTGGGCCGACGGCCTCGCCGGCACCGGCATCGGGGCGGACATCTGGAACGAGCGCACCGTTCTGTTCACCGACTGGTCGGGCGGACGCCTGGTCGCGGTCACGGTCGAACTGGGCGAACTGACGCCGTGGGGGGACGGCTACAGCGAGCCCGAGTCCGTCAGCGTGGTCGGCGACGACGCGCTGATCACCGAGCGGACGGGCGCCCTGCTGCGGCAGGACCTGAACACCCCGGGCCGCGCCAGCGCCCAGGTGGTGGCCACCGGCCTGGGCGCACCGCACCAGGTGGTGCGCACCGGGGACGGCGCCGCGGCGCTGGTGGCAGACCATGCCGGTGGCAGGGTGGTCCGGGTGGACCTTGCCACGGGGGCGACCAGCGACGAACTGACCGGGCTCGGCCAGCCCGTCGGGCTCGCGGTCGGGGCCGACGGTGCCCTGTTCGTCACCGAGCAGGCCACCGGGTCGTTGACCCGGCACGACCCGGACGGCACCACGACCGTGGTCGTCGGCGGGCTGGTGTCGCCGTTCCTGCTGTCCTGGGCCGACGCGGAGCGCACGCAGCTCCTGGTGACGGAGAGAGCACCGGTCCACCGCGTCGGCATCGTCGACGTGACCGAGGCCGCTCCATCGGTGGGCCGCCTGGTCGGGCGCGGGATCGTCCAGCCGTCGCAGGCCATCGTCCTCGGCGACCTCCTCGTCGTCACCGGCGCCGGGCGCCTGCTCGCCCTGGACGCCTCCGGCGGGCTCCGTCCCGGCGTCCATGTCACTGCGCTCCCGGGACCCATCTGGCCCGGGTCGTGGGCCGACGTCGAGATCGACACCGGCGTCACGGGCTGGACGCGGGCCGAACTCGTGCTCGAGACCGACCCGGTCGGCCCGCTCACCGTGGACGAACACCCGAACGCCGACCTGGACGCCCGTCGTCCCTCCCTCCGCCTGCTGGCCCGCAGCACGCTCGGACCCGTCGACCTGGTGGTGAAGGACGCGGCCACGATGACCGAGGTCGGACGCGGGCACCTCGAGGTCGGCTTCGACGCCGGCTCGCCCCTGGACGGTCCCCCGTTGTGGGTGGAGACGCCGGCGCGGCCCCCGGTGCTGTACACCCTCGAGGCGGTCAAGGGGGTCGACGACGCCGGCGCGAAGAGCCCCAAGGACGGCGCGGGCAAGGCCACCTCGAAGTGGCGCGTCCTCGCGGCCCTGGTCGACACCAAGGACGCCCGCTGGTCGGCGACGGTGACTCCGACGGCACCAGCCCCCACGATCGCCACCGCGCAGAGCACCTGGCGGGACGTGCTGGTCGGTGCCAACAGCGTCAACACCTTCTACCAGGAGATGTCGGGCAACCGCCTCTCCATCGAGCTGGTCACCGGCTCGGTCCAGGGACCGGTGCAACTGGACGGCACGTGGGCCGACTGGTTCACGATGCCCACCGGCACCAACCAGTGGTTCGTCAAGGACGACGTGGTGCAGCGGGTCGCCTCGGCGCTGCAGTCGGTCACGGACTGGACGCAGGTCGACGCGGTGTTCCTCATCGTCCGCTCCCCCGACGGCACCAGGTACATCTGGCCACGCGCCCAGCAACGCGCCTACAAGGTCAACGCCAAGAACGGCGCCGGCAAGGATGTGCAGGTGAGCGTCGCGAAGGTCGGGATGCCGCACGACCAGACCACCGCGGCCAACCTCGGGTTCACCAACGTCGAGGTGTCGTCCCACGAGCTCGGCCACACGTTCGGGCTGGACGACCTGTACATGGACGCGAGCTACACCGCCGACATGCAGGCGCGCGCCCTCGGCACCAGGGAACTGATGGGCAACGAGAGCGCGCTGCCCCACCTCACGGCACGGCACAAGTTGCTGCTCGGGTTCCTGGACACCGGCCACGTGCGATCGTTCACCTACGGAGCGGCCGAGGATGCCACGTTCGACCTCACGGCGATCTCCGACGGACTACCGCCGGCCGGGAGCTTCGCCGCGGTCGAGCTCAAGGTCGCGCCGCGGCTGTCCTGGTTCTTCGAGTACCGGGTGCCACGACCGGGGCGCATCGGCGACACCGGGGCTGCGTTCACCGGCGGCAAGGTGATGGGCTACGACGCCACCCGGTACGAACTCCCACCGATCTCCGCCGACAAGCGCAGGCCGATCATCCTGCTCCTGGACGACGGCGACGGCGAGGGCGCGGTCCTGGCCGCAGGCAACGACTACGAGCACCTCGACGTGAACGGGCAGGCGCTGTCACAGTTCCGGCTGGAAGTCCTGTCGATGAACGGCACCACCGCGCGCGTCCGGGTGAAGGTGGGCGCGGTCTCCGCACCCGACCCGTCCATCGTCACCAACAACGGCGAGGAGGGCGACTACAAGAGCCCGGACATCGAGATCCGCAACGAACTGAGCGACGCCGACAAGGCCTGGCTCAACCGGCCCGTGATCGTGAGCGACCCCAGCATCAAGCCCAACCGGGTCGTGGCCAAGGTCCACAACCTCGGCGGCCTCGACGCGCCGAACGTCACGGTGCGGTTCAAGGTCCTGCCGTTCAACACCGACGACAAGGACTCCGAGCGCTGGAACGATCTGGGAAACCCGGTCACGCACGAGGTCAAGGCCGGCCAGACCGTCGAGTTCGAGACCCAGTGGTCGCCCGACCACGACGGGCATTTCTGCGTGCAGGCCCGGATCGACCGGTACACCCGCGTCCCGGGCGCAGCGGCGGACGAGCCGGACGTCGACAACAACCTCGCGCAGTCGAACTACTTCAAGATCGAGTCCAAGCCGTCCTCGCCCGCCACCCGCGAAGTGTCGTTCATCGAAGTACACAACCCGTATCCCTATGCGGCGAGCGCGCTGGTCGACGTGGCCCAGGACACCGACGCCTACCGGACCTTCGTCGACCACCAGTGGGTCCACCTCGAACCGGGCCAGACCCGGCTGGTACGCATGGAGGTCGAGTCGCTCGCAACCAGCATCTGGGATGCGATCGAGCGCCACTACCCCGAGGGACGCTCCTGGCTGCGGACCTGGTTCCCGGCGACCGGCTGCGTGCCACGTACGGGTTCGGGCGTCACGCTCGCGGCCGTGACCGCCGTGGCCACGTCCCTGCGCGTGGTCGAGCGGGCACCGGGGGTGCTCCTGGTGCAGGTCACCTCGCCGGCGGGTGGACCGCCGCCGAGCACCGGGACGGTCCTGCTCCAGCTCGACTCCGACGACGGGCGCCACGAGGTGGTCGCCGCCCCGGTCGAGGCGAACGGCTACGCGCAGGTGCGATTCGATCCGGCGACCGGCCGGGGCGTCCTGCACTACTCGGGGACCCCCGGCTACGCGTCGGCGGCCGGAGTCGAGGTCGAGCTGGAGCGCTGACGGCGCCGGCCGACGGAGTCTGTTCGCGCGAAGGACCCGGCATCACCGCGATGACGGAGGGACGAGCCGACCCGCTCGTCCCGGGACCGGCCGGGGATCCTCCTCAGTGCCCGGCGATCCGAATCCGCGGAACGGCCGCGAGGAGGTCCCTGGTGTACTCGGTGGCGGGGGCGTCGTAGACCTCGCCGGTCGGGCCCTGCTCGACGATCCGGCCCTGGCGCATCACCGCGAGACGATCGCACAGGTGGCGCACCACGAGCAGGTCGTGGCTCACCACCACCAGGGTCAGCCCCTGCGCCGTGACCAGGTCGGTGAGCAGGTTCAGCACCTGGGCCCGCACCGAGACGTCGAGGGCGGACACCGGCTCGTCGGCGATCAGCACCTCCGGCTTCGGCGCGAGCGCCCGCGCGATCGCGATGCGCTGGCGCTGGCCGCCGGAGAACTCGTGGGGGAAGCGCTTCCCGGAATCCGGTGGGAGGTCGACCGCGGACAGCACTTCGGCGAGCCGCCGGGCGTGGTCGACGCCCTCGGGCAGCTGCCGGCGAACGAGCCGTGAGCGCAAGGGCTCGGTGATGATGTCCCCCACGTTCATCCGCGGGTTCAGCGACGAGCGCGGGTCCTGGAACACCATCTGGACCGACGCCCGGAGGAAGCCGAGTCGGCGCTCCGGGAGGCCGGTGATGTCGGTGCCGTCGAACCAGACCGTGCCTGACGTGGGACGGTCCAGGCCCGCGAGCAGCCGCACCAGGGTCGACTTCCCGGAGCCCGACTCCCCGACGATGCCCAGCCGCTGTCCCGCCTCCACGGTGAGGTCCACGCCGTCGAGGGCGAGCACCTCCGTCCCCCCGTTGCGGTAGCGGCGGGTGAGGTTCTCGGCGCGGTACAGCGGCTGGCTCACGCGCGTCCCCCGGCGTAGAAGTCCTCGACGGTCGGCAGCCGATCCCCCGGCCGGGCCAGGTCGAGGCGCGCGGTGGCCACCAGACCGCGGGTGTAGGGATGCTTCGCCGCGGTGAACAACTCCGCCACGGTGCCGGTCTCCACGACCTCGCCGTCCAGCATCACCATCACCCGGTCGCACACCTGGGAGACCACGGCGAGGTCGTGGCTGATGAACAGGCAGGCGGCGCCGGCGGCACTGAGCACCTCGTCCAGCTTCTGCAGGACGAGCGCCTGGACGGTCACATCCAGGGCGGTGGTCGGCTCGTCGCAGATCACCAGGTCGGGTGAGTTGATCAGCGCCATGGCAAGGACGACCCGCTGGCGCTGCCCGCCGGAGAGCTGGTGCGGGAACGCGTCCGCCACCCGGATCGGATCGGCCAGGCCGACCTCCCCCAGCATCGCCACCACGCGCTCGCGCGCCGGGCCGGACTCCGCGCCCTGGTGGAGCCGCAGCACCTCCGCCACCTGACGCCCCACCCGCATCGTCGGGTCGAGCGCGGTCATCGGTTCCTGGAAGACCATCGACATGACGTCGCCCCGCAGCCTGGCCAGCCCACGCTCCGGCCGCCCGACGATCTCGGTGCCGGCGAGGCGGACCGACCCGCTCAGGTGCGCGTTCTCCGGCAGCAGGCCCATCACCGCCAGTGCCGTCACCGTCTTGCCCGAGCCCGATTCGCCGATCACCCCGAGTCGTTGCCCGGCGTCGAGACGGAAGCTCACCCCCCGGACGGCATCGACGCGGCGCCGCCCGAAGCTCACCGACAGGTCCTCGACCTCGAGGAGGCTCGCGCCGGTGGTCATGACACCTCCCGCAGCCGAGGATCGAGGTAGTCGCGCAAGCCGTCGCCGAGCAGGTTGAACCCCAGCACCGCGAGGGCGATCGCCAGGCCCGGCCACAGTGCCTGCAGCGGCGCCACGCCCATCAGCTCCTGCGCATCGCGCAGCATGTTGCCCCACGTCGGGTTCGGTCGCGGCGTGGCCAGCCCGAGGTAGGAAAGGGCCGCCTCCGCGAGGATCGCCAGCGCGAACCCGACCGAGGCCTGGACCCCGACGAGCGGGGCGATGTTGGGCAGGACGTGCCGTCCCGCCACCGCCCAGCGCGAGGTCCCGGACGCACGGGCGGCCAGGACGAAGTCGCTCGCCATCACCTGCAGCGACCCGGCGCGTGCCACGCGGGCGAACGCGGGGATGCTCGCGATGCCGATCGCCGCCATGGCGGTGAGGGTCGAGCCGCCGAACACGGCCGCCAGCAGGATCGCGAGCAGGAGCGCGGGAAACGCGTAGACCACATCGGCGACCCTCATCACCACGTCGTCGATCCAGCCCCCGGCCTGGCCGGCGAGCATGCCCAACGGGACGCCCACCGCCGCGGCGAGCCCGACGGAGATGATGCCGACGAACAACACCGTCCGAGCCCCCACCATGAGCCGGCTGACGGTGTCGATGCCGAAGCCGTCCGTGCCGAGGAGGTGCGGCCAGCCGGGCCCGAGGAGCCGCTGGCCCGCGACGACCCGGAGCGGGTCGAACGGCGTCCAGAAGACCGAAACGACGGCCGTCATCACGACCAGGCCGACCAGGACCAGCCCGATCACCAGTTGGGCGCGCTTCACGACGTCACCTGGTGCTCATCGGCGCCCGCGGTCGCGGCCTGGCGCGGGTCGATCAGCAGATAGGAGAAGTCGACGAGCGCACTGATCAGGAGCACGGCGAGGACGAGGAACATCACCGTGCCCTGCACCACGACCAGGTCGCGCTGGCCCACCGCGGTGAGCAGGAGTGAGCCGAGTCCGGGCAGCGTGTACACCGATTCCACCACGATCGCGCCGACCAGGACCGTCGACAGCTGCAGCCCGATGACGGTGACCAGCGAGATCGCCGCGTTGCGCACGCCGTGGCGCAGCAGGGCGCGCATGGGCGTCCACCCGATGGAGCGCGCGGTGCGGAAGTAGTCCTCGTTGAGCACGTCGATGAACGCCGAGCGGACGTAGCGGATCAGCACCGCGGCCTGGACGAGGGCGAGGGTGAACACGGGCAGCACCAGGTGCGCCGCCCACTGCGCAGGGTTCCGGGCGAGCGGGACGTAGCCGTTGGCAGGCAGCCAGTGGAGTCCCACCGAGAACACCAGCACCAGCAGGATGCCGCCCCAGAACACCGGGACGGCCATGCCCACCTGGGCGGCGGCGCTGATCGTGAAGCCGGGCCACGAGCGCCGCTTCAGCGCGGCGACCATTCCGGCGGGCAGGGCGATCAGCAGGGATCCGAGCAGGCCGAACAGGACCAGCCAGAGCGTCACCGCGATGCGCGGGGCGAGCAGTGCCAGCACCGGCTGGCCGTTGAGGTGCGAGTGGCCGAAGTCGCCGACCACGAGGCCGCCGAGCCAGCTCAGGTACTGCACCGGCAGCGGCCGGTCCAGGCCGAGCTGGGCGCGCAGCTTCGCGACGGCCTCGGGGGTGGCGTCCGTGCCGAGCAGCACCTGCGCCACGTCCCCCGGCAGCGCGTTGGTCAGCAGGAAGATGAGCAGCGACGCGCCCAGCAGGCTGACGAGGAACACGCCGAGCCGCCGCAGGACGCGCAGGGCGAGGTGCATGGACCTGCCGTCCTACCGGCTGGTGATCGTGGTCAGGTCGAAACTGAGCGTGGTGGCGTTCTGGGCGACCCCGGAGATGGTCGCCTTGGTGATCACCAGGTTCGGCAGCGCGAACAGCCAGATCGCCGCCGCGTCGTCGGCGAGGTACCGGACGGCCTGCTTCATCAGCTCGTTGGCCTGCTCGTCGGAGGTCGCCTCGTCGGCCGCGGTGTAGAGCCCGGCGAACTTCGGGTCGCCGTAGTGCCAGTAGTACTTCGGGTTGGCGAACTTGCCCAGGTCGCGGGCTTCGACGTGCGCGACGATCGTCATGTCGTAGTCGCCGTTGGTGAAGACCTCAGAGAGCCAGCGGCTGAAGTCGAGCTCCTCGATCTTGACGTTCACGCCGACGTCGGCGAGCTGGCTGGCGACGAACTGGGCCGACTTCACCGCGTACGGCACGACCGGGACGCGCAGGCGCAGGCTCAGCGGCGACTTCGCGTCGTAGCCGGCCTGCTTCAGCAGGGTCCTGGCCTTGTCGGGATCGAACGGGTTGGTGCCGGAGAGGTCCTCGTACCACGGGTCGGTGGGCACCGCCATCGACCCGATCAGGGTGCCCTGGCCGTTCCAGACCGTGTCCATCAGGGCCTTGCGGTCGATCGCCATCGTCAGCGCCTGACGGACGGGCAGCTTCGCCAGCGCCTTGTTGTCATGGTTCAGGCCGAGCACCACCTCGCCGTTGGTGGTGCCGCTGATCGTGGTGTACAGGCTGGTGTCGGAGAACTGCGACAGCGCGTCCGGCGCCTGGAGGTTGGAGATCACGTCCAGGTCGCCGCTCAGCATGGCGGCGTTCATCGCGTTGGGATCGGCGAAGTAGCGGAAGGTGACCTCGTCGAACCGGGCGGGGTTGGCCCAGTAGTTGTCGTTCTTGGCGAGGACGACGTTCTGCCCCTGGTTGTGGGCCTTGACGCTGTAGGGCCCGGAGCCGGCGCTGGCGGTGTTGAGGTCGCCGGAGAACGACGGGTCGAGGATCATGCCGAGCGTCGAGGACATGTCGTACAGCCACATCGTCGAGGGGTGCACGAGCGTGACCTGCACCTGCGCGGGGTCGGGAGCGGTCGCGTCCGCCACCACAGCCAATTGGGCGCGAAGGGTCTCGGTGAGCTTCGGATCAGCCTTCATCCGGGTGATGTTCGCGACGACGGCGGCCCCGTCGACCGGCTTGCCGGAGGCGAACTTCGCCGCCGGGTTCAGGTGGAACGTGTAGGTGGTGCGGTCGGAACTGACCTCCCACGCCTGGGCCAGGAGCGGCTTGACGGCCCCGCTGGAGTCGACCTTCACGAGGGTCTCGTACACGTTGTAGAGGAGCACCTGCGGAATCGAGGCGGCGGTGTTGTGCCACGGGTCCATGGAGGCGGGCTCGAGCGTTGCGCCCACCGACAGCGTGCGGAGCTGGTTGCTGCTGCTGGGGGGCGACGAGGCCGGCGCGCACGCCGCGAGGATCACCGCCAGCGCCAGCCCGAGCAGCGCCGCGAGCGCCCTGCCCGAGCGGGAGCGGGAACGCACCGGCGTTGCGGCGACGTGGGTCATCAGCCCTCCACGGTATCTGGCCCCGCGACGCGAGGAAGCGCAAAGAGTCTAGCGGAGCGCTCCGCCGGGCCCGCGGCACCCGCGATGCGGGCCGATTTGGGTATCCGGCGGGTCTCACCTAAGCTGGTCGAGGCGACGCGGGGTGGAGCAGCTCGGTAGCTCGCTGGGCTCATAACCCAGAGGTCACAGGTTCAAATCCTGTCCCCGCTACGAACGGAACCCGCTTCCCGTCCGGCTGAACAGTCGGACCGGGAAGCGGGTTCCTGCGTTTCCGGCGTCCGTTCGGCCAGACTGTTGGCGTGGACATCGCGATCGGCGAGGACATGATCCGCCTCGGCCAGCTGCTCAAGTACGCCAACGTCGTCCTGGACGGCGGCGAGGCGAAAGCCCTGGTAGCAGGGGGCCACGTGCGTGTGGACGGCGAGGTGGAGACCCGCCGCGGACGACAGGTGCGGGTGGGCTCCCTCGTCGAGGTCGACCTCCCCGGCGGCCTTCACCAACTCAGGATCGTCGGCGACGACCCGCCCGCTGCCGACGGGTGAGCCGCGCCCCCGGGAGCGCTCAGTCGGTGTGCGGCTCGCCGGGGTCGACGTACCCCTCGGCGACCCGGCGACGCCCGCCGGTGGCGCGCTCGGCCGCCACCTGCTGGTCCTCGTCCTGGCCGCCCTGGCCGCGTGACCCGGCCGCCACGCTGGGCATCGGTACCTCGCCGCCGTCGCCACGAACGGACGCCTCGGAGCCGTCCGTGCCGCGAACCGGTTCGTCGAACTCGCTCATCGCTGCCTCCTGTCGGCTTCCCCTTACCCCTCGGGGGCAGGAGCGGACACCGGGGCGCGGTGCGGGAGAGGGAGGAACGGCAGCGTGGCGGCCTTCCTCACTTCCAAGGTATAGCGGGTGGGGGGTCTTGCCGCAAGGCCCCCGACCGGGCGCACACTGTGGGCTGTTCGTCAGCCGTTCTCCCTAGTCAGCTGACACTTCTCGGAGGAGATGGCCCTTGCCGACCGACGTATTCGCCCTGCCGGACCGGCTGGCGGCGAAAGCCGACCCGTCCCTGATCGGGCGCGATCGCGCCCACTTCGCAGCCGTCGCCGAGCAGCTGCGCCTGCGCCTGGTCGGCCTCGCCCAGCAGTTGGCGCTGTTGCGCAGCTCACCCGGGGGCAGGGGGCGTGGCGCGGTCGACCGGGACATGGAGATCCACCGGCTCACCGGCCAGCTGCGGATGCTCCAGCGCTACGGACTGGACGTCTGCCTGGGGCGGATGGTGCGAGCCGGTGATCCGGAGCCGGTCTACCTCGGCCGGATCGGGCTCACCGACGGCGCGGACGGCCAGCTGCTGCTGGACTGGCGCACGCCCGCCGCCGAGCCGTTCTTCGCAGCGACGCCGGCCGAACCGATGGGCCTGGTGAGCCGACGGCGCTACCGCTGGGGCGACGGCCGCATCCGTGACTACTGGGACGAAGTCCTCGCCCCCGGCCCGATCCCCCACGACGTCGCCCTGGATGATGACTCGGCGTTCCTCGCGAGCCTCGGTGCCAGCCGCTCGCCGCGGATGCGGGACGTCCTCAGCACGATCCAGGCCGAGCAGGACGCGATCATCCGCGCCGGCTCGCGAGGTGCCCTCGTCGTCGATGGCGGACCGGGAACGGGCAAGACGGTCGTCGCCCTCCACCGCGCCGCCTACCTGCTCTACGCCGACCCCCGCCTCAGCGGGCAGCGGGGCGGCGTCCTCGTGGTCGGACCCCACCAGCCCTTCCTGAGCTACATCTCCGACGTGCTGCCCGGACTCGGCGAGGAGGGGGTGCAGGCCTGCACGCTGCGCGACCTTCTCCCCGAAGGGACTGCCGCCGTCCCCGAGACCGATCCGGAGGTCTCCCGGCTCAAGTCCTCCGCCGCGATGGTGGGGGCGATCGAGCCGGCCGTGGCGCTCTACGAGGAACCCCCCGCGACGGGTCTTGCCGTCGAGACCGACTGGTCCGACTTCTGGCTGACCCCCACCGACTGGGCCGAGGCCTTCGACGCTCCCGACCCGGGCACGCCGCACAACGAGGCGAGGGACGTGGTCTGGGAAGCCCTCCTCGACATCGTCGTCGACAAGTTCGACGACGAGGAGGTGGAGGAAGAGCTCGTCCGCAGCTCGCTGCTACGCAACGACGAGCTCAAGGACACCTTCCGTCGGGCCTGGCCCATCCTCGACCCGGACGAGCTCGTGGGTGACCTGTGGTCGGTCCCCGCCTACCTGCGACGCTGCGCACCCTGGCTCACCCGTGAGCAGGTACTGCGGCTGCAACGGGCCGAGCCCACGGCATGGACCGTGGCCGACCTGCCGTTGCTCGACGCCGCCCGGCAGCGGATCGGCGACCCGCGCGCCTCCGTGCGCCGGCGACGCCTGGAGGCCGAGCGCGCCGCCCAGCGCGAGTACATGGACCCGATCGTCGACTACCTGCTCGCCACCGACGACGACCCGGAGAGCACGCTGATCATGCTGCGTGGGGACGACCTGCGGCGCAGCCTCCTCGACGACGACGCGGTGCCCGGCACGGACCCGGACGTGCTCGCCGGGCCGTTCGCCCACGTGATCGTGGACGAGGCACAGGAGCTCACCGATGCGGAATGGCAACTCCTGGTGCGACGCTGCCCGTCGCGCAGCTTCACGATCGTGGGCGACCGCGCCCAGGCCAGGCACGGCTTCGCGGCCACCTGGCGCGAGCGACTCGAGCCGCTCGGCTTCCGCGAGGTGCGGGTCGCGACGCTGGACGTCAACTACCGGACGCCCGCGGAGGTGATGGCCGAGGCCGAACCGGTGATCCGTGCCGAGCTGCCGGACGCGAACGTGCCGATCTCGATCCGCAGGAACGGGCTGCCGGTCGTCCACGGGTCGGCCTCCGGTCTTCACGCCTGCGTGGACGAATGGCTCGCCGGGAATCCCGAGGGCACGGCCTGCGTCATCGGCGCGCCGGAGTTCGCGGGAACCGAGCGGGTGCGCTCGTTGACCCCCGAGACGGTGAAGGGCCTCGAGTTCGACCTGGTCGTGTTGGTGAACCCGGAGTCGTTCCCCGACGGCATCGAGGGCGCTGTCGACCGCTACGTGTCGATGACGCGGACGACCCGCCGGCTCGTCGTGCTCAGCGACCCCGAAGGGGGCGAGACGCCCCGCCGTGAGTCGATTCCCGGCCCCTAGACTCCACAGCGCCGAGACCAGCCGACCGGGAGCAGCCATGACCTACGACGTGAGTGAACTGCGCGGGCGCTTCCCCTCACTGGCGTCCGGTATCGCGCACTTCGACGGGCCCGGTGGCACCCAGACGCCGCGCGAGGTGGCCGACGCGATGGCGGCAACGCTCACCGCGCCGCTGTCGAACCGCGGCACCGTCGGGCTTCCGGAACGGAACGCCGACGCCGCCGTCGCCGCCTTCCGCTCCGCGTACTCCGACCTCCTCGGGGTGGCCGCGGATGGCATCGTCCACGGCCGCAGCGCCACCCAGCTGACCTACGACTTCTCGCGGGCGCTGTCCCGGGAGTGGCGGGCGGACGATGAAGTGGTGGTCAGCCGGCTCGACCACGACGCGAACGTACGGCCCTGGGTGCAGGCGGCCGCGCGCGTCGGGGCCACCGTCCGCTGGATCGACTTCGACCCGGCGACCGGCGAGGTCGACGGTGCCAGCGTGGAGGCCGCACTCACCCCGCGGACGCGACTGGTCGCGATCACGGGCGCCTGCAACCTGATCGGCACCCGCCCGCCCGTGGCGCGCATCGCTGCGGCGGCGCACGCCGTGGGTGCGCTGGTCTGGGTCGACGGAGTGCACTACGCGGCGCACCAGTTCGTCGACGTCGCCGCGCTGGGTGCCGACTTCTTCGTGTGCTCCCCGTACAAGTTCCTCGGCCCGCACTGCGCGGTCCTCGCCGCGGAGCCGGAACTGCTCGAGGGCGTCCGGCCGGACAAGCTGCTCCCCTCGACCGACGCCGTCCCCGAGCGCTTCGAGCTCGGCACGTTGCCGTACGAAGTGCTTGCCGGCGCCACCGCGGCGGTCGACGTCCTTGCTTCCCTCAGCCCGGGGGGCGCCCTCACCAGGCGCGAACGGCTCCGCGCGTCCTTCCACGCCGTCGACGCCCACGAATCGGCGTTGCGTGCGACGCTCGAGGACGGCCTCGCAGCGCTCGGGGCGGGCCGCGTCGTGTTGCACTCGCTCGCCGCGGAGCGCACGCCGACGCTGCTGCTGACCTTTCCGGGGCGCCGGAGCGTGGACGCGTACCGGTTCCTGGCCGCTCGGGACGTGCTGGCGCCGGCCGGGTCCTTCTACGCCTACGAGCCGTTCCGCCGGCTCGGTCTTGCCGACGAGACCGCCCTGCGGCTCGGGCTGGCCCCCTACAGCACCGGCGAGGACGTGCAACGCGTCCTCGCCGGGCTGGAGGCCTTCCTGGGCTGACGAAGCCGGGGGGACGTCCGCCCGGATCAGGTCGCAGCGATCAGGTGCGCCCGCCCCACACGGCGGTGGCTCCGCTGTGCCCGGTCAGCGCCACGAGGACGAGCCCCGCCACCGCCGCCACGGCGGTGAGACCCGCAGCGACCCACCAGCCGGGGCCCGAACGCCGGTGCAGGAGCAGGGCAGCCGGCAGGAACAGGGCGAGGGCGACCGTGGGGTACGGCATCAGTTCCCCGTAGGACTCGTGGGTGGCCACGAGGCGGCCGACACCCAGGCTCGCCAGCAGCGCCTCGCCGGAGAACTTGGCCAGGATCGCGGCGCCCGCTGCGGCGACGGCGAACCAGACGGTGAGCCACCCGTACCTCTCCCGGAGCCTCGCGGACACGATGACCGCGAGTGCGCCGAGTGCCGAGAGCGGCACGAGGACCACCGCTGCGTGCACGACCAGCGGGTGGATGGGTAGCCCGAAGACCTCCACGGCTACTTCTTCACCGGGTTGCCGTCTTTGTCGAGCACGAACCAGACGCCGCTGACGTTCTGACCCGAGACGTCCCCGGCCTTCGTGTCGCCCTTCCAGTAGTACAGCGGCCAGCCGTTGTAGCTCGCCTGCATGCTGCCGTCGGGCAGCGCGAACGAGCCGAGCTTGGAGTCGTCCACGCCCGCGCCCATCGTCGGCTTGCCGTAGAGCGGCGGCCAGGCGACCAGGCACTGGCCGCTGCAGGCGCTCTTGTTGCTCCCCTGGGTGTCCTTGGTGAACATGTAGAGGGTCATGCCCTTCCCGTCCACCAGGATCTGCCCGAGGCTGCTGTCGGCCATCTTCAGTGCCAGTGTCGCGGGGTCGGCCGGGGAGGGCGCCGGTGCGCTCGACGCCGGTGCGCTCGACGCCGGCGCGGAGCCCGCCGCGGTGCTGGCCGGTGCGCTGGCGGGGGTGGCCGGGGTCGAGGTGCAGGCGCTCAGGAGCGCGAGGGCCAGTGCGGGGCCCGCCGTCGCCAGCGCGATCCGGGATCGTGCGAACATGGGTTCCTCCTCATTCGTAGGGTGGTCCTGACTGGTGATACGGCTCAGCTTCGGATCCGGATTGCGCCGGCCCCACTTTCGTCGCGGCGCAATCCGCGGGGCGTCCTCGCCCGTATCCGACGATGTGAGCGTCTTCTCCCTGACCGACCGCGCCTCGGACGCCGCGCTCATCAGTGCCCTTGCCCTGAACGACGACGCGGCGGCGGTGGCGTTCGTCCGCCGGTTCCAGGGCCCGGTGTTCGGTCTCGCCGTCTCCATCACCCACGACCGGGCACTGGCGGAGGACATCGCGCAGGAGGCGTTCCTGCGTGCCTGGCGCGCGGCAGCGAGCTTCGACCCTCGCCGCGGCTCGGTGATCGCCTGGCTGCTGACGATCACCCGCAACCTCGCGATCGACGCGATCCGGGCGCGCCGCTCGACGCCGGTCGAGGCCGGTGAACTGGAACTCCTGGTCACCACCGCACTCGCCGGTGGGGCTCCCGACGGGACCGGTGGGCGCGTGGAGGCGCTGGTCGCCGCCCAGCGCCTGGCCGCGCTGCCCCCGGAGCAGGCGCGCGCCGTGGTGCTGTCGGTGATCGCCGGACTGACCATGGCGGAGGTGGCCGAGTACGAGAACATCCCGCTCGGCACGGCGAAGACGAGGATCCGTACCGGCCTGCGCCGGATGCGGGTCACGGTGGAGGCGGAACATGACTGACCCACATCCCGACAACGACCGGCTGCTCGCCCTCGCGCTGGAGGAGGTGCCCCCGGCCGAGCAGGACCTGCTCACCGCGCACCTGGCGCTCTGCCCGGCGTGCCGCGACGAGTACGCGGCGCTGTCCGACGGCGTCCAGGCGGCGCTGGCCGCCACCCCGTCGGTCGCCCCGCCGGCCGGGTTCTCCGGTCGCGTGCTCACGGCGATGTCCGCGACGGCTCCCGCGATCGCGCTGGAGTCCCGTCGCCCCCGCCGGCCGACGGTGCTCCTGGTCGCCGCCGCCGTGCTCGTCGGCCTCCTCGCGGGTGTGGGCGCGACCCTGGCCACCACCTCGCTGCTCAACCGCCCCTCCAGCGCCATCCACCAGGTTCCGGTGGCTGCACAACTGGTCACCGACAAGGGCGAGACGGTCGGCTCGGTGGGCGTTGCCGCGCTCAACGGGCGCAGCTACCTGTTGCTCAACGTCACCACCGGGCGACCCGGCGCGAGCTACGAGTGCATCCTGGTGGGCAAGGACGGGACCCGCACCAGCGGCGGCTCGTGGTCACTCAGCGACGAGTACGGCACCGGCGACGCCTCCGGCTCGTGGCTCGTGCCGCTCGCCGGGGAGCAGCCGGCCGCCGTCGAGCTGGTGGCCCCGTCGGGCACGGTGTGGTCCCAGGCGAGGTTCTGAGCGCCCGCTCTCACCGGGTGTCCGGCCGGGCCACCATACTGGCGCCATGGCTTACGACGAGGAGCTGGCCGGTCGCCTTCGTGCGGCCCTGTCGTTCATCGAAGGCGTGACCGAGAAGCGCATGTTCGGCGGGCTCGGCTTCATGGTCGACGGCAACATGGTGGCCGCGGCCAGCAGCGACGGCGGGATGATGCTGCGTGTCGATCCCGCCCGGGGTGCCGACCTGGTGGACGGGAACGCCGTGCGCCACGTCCGCATGCACGGACGCGACATGGCGGGGTGGCTCTCCCTCGACCCGACCGTGGTCGGCGACGAGCAGGAACTGTCCGCCTGGCTCCGGCACGGGCTGTCCTACGTCGCCACGTTGCCGGCGAAGTAGCTCAGCCGGCGTTCGCCAGGAACTCGCGCAGCGACTCGACGACGAACGCGTGGTCGTCGAACTGCGGAAGGCCCGAGACGCCCACCGCCCCGATCACGGCGCCCCCTCTCAGGCGCAGGGGCACGACACCGCCGTGGGCGGCGTAGCGGGAAGGGTCCAGGCGACCGTCGGAGTCGAAGTCCCCGCCGCCCGCGCGGAAGTCCTCGCCCACGGCGAGCGAGGCCCGGCCGTAGCGCAGGGCCACCCGCGTCTTGCGCGCGAGCCAGTCGTCGTTGTCGGCACTGGAGCCGGGCAGCGCGGTGTGGAAGACGCGCTGCTGGCCCAGCACGATGCCGATCGCCACCGGCAGGCCTCGTTCCGCCGCCACCTCGCGCATGCGGGCGCCGAGGCGCCATGCGTCCTCGAGGGTGAAGTCGGCGAACCGCAGTTCCGCCTCCTCACGGGCCAGTTCATCGCCCAGTTCGGACATGGCATCCTCCTTCTCGCACCGACGCTCAGACGCTAGCCAATCCGGCCGGAGCCCGCACGCGGACCGGCCGTGACGTTCGGGCGGTGGAACACTGGGGGCATGCGCGTTCATCTCGGTTCCGACCATGCCGGCTTCGAACTCAAGGCCCGGCTCAACGCCTGGCTCGATGCGCACGGGCACGATGTGGTCGACCACGGCGCCGCCACCTATGACGGCGAGGACGACTACCCGGTGTTCTGCCTTCGGGCAGCGGAGGCGGTGGTGGCCGACCGGGCCGCGGGTGCGGAGGCGCTCGGAGTCGTCATCGGGGGGTCGGGGAACGGCGAACAGATCTCGGCCAACAAGGTGGACGGCGTGCGCTGCGCGCTGGCGTGGTCGGAGGAGACCGCCCGGCTCGCGCGCCAGCACAACGACGCCAACCTCGTCTCGATCGGGGCCCGCCTGCACCCCGTGGAGGAAGCGCTCAGGTTCGTGGAGGTCTTCCTCTCGACGCCGTTCAGCGGCGACCCACGTCACCAACGCCGCATCGACATGCTGGCCGACTACGAGCGGACGGACGCGCTCCCACCGGTTCCGCCCGCCTCCTAGCCGGGCCGATCAGTCCGTTCCGATCTCCTGGGCCCGGGCCCTGCGGTAGCTGGTGCCGTCGGGTGAGCGGTGCAGCAGGCCCGCATCCACCAGGTAACGGCGCAGCGTGGCCACGTCGTCGGTGAACGCGCGCAGGCGGGCGCCCAGCTCCTTCTCCGACAGTTCCTCCTCCGCGTCCAGAGACCGCGACACGACGAGCGTGAGCAGTTCAAGCCGGTCGTCCCGGCGCGACGGGTAGTCACGGATCCTGCCGCTGCGGGACAGGAACCGCTCCACGCCCGACACCGGCGCGGGCGCTGCCTGCCTCAGGGTCGCGCGCAGGCGTCCGGTGGACACCACCACGCGCCCCGCCGGACCCTCCTCGAGCAGGCCCGCTGCGATCAGCTTCGCGAGGGCCCGCGCGTGCGCCTCCCCCGACGGTGCGTCACCGCTGGCAGCCTCCGCGAACACCGCACGGGTGTCGGCGTTGGCGAGGAGGGCGAGTACAGCTCGGCAGTCGAGAGGCTCCGAAGCGGCCATGGCGAGACCATAACGCGGGCTCACGCCCATCGCCGGCGATCCTTCCCGCGCGCCTCGCGGCGAGGCGCAGTCTTGCCCATACCGCCTGTTCAGGAGCATCCCCGACGATGTTGCTCGATAGGGATCGCCGCCCCTTGATCGCCCACGCCACACCGTTCGGAGGCATCATGAGGGTTGCTCGAATCACCATCGCGATCGCAGCGATCACCGCTGCGTCCAGCCTGGTCGCGGCAGCCACGCCGGCCCAGGCGCACAACCCGAAACCCGATCCCTCGACCACGGTGGTCACCACCTCGGTCGCCGTACCGTTCAACCTCGACGTGAGCCGCGGCAGGATCCTGGTCGCGGACGGCGGCCTCAACCAGGTCGCCAAGGTGAAGGCGGACGGGAGCGTCGTGCCGGTCGTCACCGGCGCAGAGGGAACCTCCGGGGTCGCCACCTCCCGGAACAGCAAGTACCTGGCCTACACCACCACCGTCGGTGGTCCCCCGGCGGGCATCTCCGCGAGCGGGGTCACGATCCTGGGGCCGGGCGGTTCCACGGTCACCGCGGACACGCTCGCGTACGAGAAGGCACACAATCCCGACGGGAAGATCCACTACGGCGTCACCAACCCCAGCAAGTGCGTCACCGACGCGCTGGCCGCGGCACAGTTCCCGGTGGACTACATGGGCGCGATCGACTCGCACGCCTACTCTCTGGCCGCGTGGGGCGACGGGTTCGTCCTGGCCGACGCCGGCGCCAACGCACTCCTCTACATCAGCCGGTCGGGCCGGATCTCGACACTCGCCGTCCTGCCCGCCCAGCCGTCCACGATCACCCCTGCCGCGGCCGCCGAGCTCGGGCTCGACCCCTGCGTGGGCGGCGTCTCCTACGCGTTCGAGGCCGTGCCCACCGATGTGGAGGTCGGTCGTGACGGCTTCCTGTACGTCACCGTCCTTCCCGGTGGCCCCGAGAGCGCGGCACTCGGTGCCCGGGGCAAGGTGTACCGGGTGAACCCGTGGAACGGGCGCCTCCGTGAGGTGGCCTCCGGACTGCTCGGCGCGACGAACCTGGCCCTGTCCGAGGGCAGGATCTACGTCGCCGAGTTCTTCGCCGGGAGGGTGGCGCTCGTACGGCACGGCAAGGTCCGCGAGTTCCTGTCGCTGCCGGGGGTCGTCTCGATCGAGGCCGGGCCGCACGGCTCGCTGTACGCGGGCACCGGCCTATCCGGGCCGCCGTCGGTGGTGCGGATCGACACCCACTCCAGAGGCTGGCGATCCTGACGCGGAACTGCTGACAGGTCGCCCCGGCGACCCCGGGCCGACGGGCCCGCCCAGAAGCCAGCCCGGTGGGAGGTGCGGCGACCTCCCGCCGGGCTGCTCGTCGTCCGCCCCCGGGCGCCCGCGGCACACGCTGAGGCTCGCGCGCGGCCGTGGCCGCCGCACCTTCCCCACTCGGCCGATTCCGCCCCGGTGTGGTGAGATAACCCCGTGCCTTCGTCGGACCGATTGACCTATCCGATCCACCAGCGCACTCTCGGCAACGGGCTGAGGGTCGTGGTGAGCCCCGACCACAGCGTCCCGCTGGCGGCAGTGAACCTGTGGTACGACGTCGGGTCCCGTGACGAACGGCCGGGCGAGTACGGGTGGGCGCACCTGTTCGAGCACCTGATGTTCTCCGGCTCCGAGCACGTCGCAACAGGTGAGCACCTGAACTCCCTGCAGGCGCTCGGCGGCTCGGTGAACGCGACCACCTGGTTCGACCGCACGAACTACTTCGAGACGCTGCCGGTGGGCGCCCTCGACCTCGCCCTGTGGATGGAGGCTGACCGGCTGGCCACCCTTCCCGACCACCTCAGCGAGGCCAGCGTGCAGACCCAGCGCGAGGTCGTGAAGGAGGAGAAGCGGCAGCGCTACGACAACGTGCCCTACGGCGACGCGATGACCAACATCGTCGACCTGCTGTTCGGACCCGACCACCCGTACGGGCACACCACGATCGGTTCCATGGTCGACATCGACGCCGCCACGGCGGAGCGGGCTGCGACCTTCTTCCGCAACCACTACCGTCCCGACAACGCGGTGCTCACGCTGGTGGGCGACATCACCCCCAAGGACGGGTTCAAGCGGGCGGAGAAGGCGTTCGGCCACCTTCCGTCGTGGAACCCGCGCGTCCGGCCGGCCGCCGTGCCGCTGGCCCCACTGGACGAGGTCGTCACCCGCACGGTGCGCGGACGCGTGCCTGCCGCGGCCGCCTACTTCGCGTGGCGCCTGCCGATGCGTGACACCTGGGCCTTCGACGCCTGCGACCTCGCCCTGTCGGTGCTCGGCGGTGGACAGACGTCCCGGCTGCACCAGGAACTGGTGCGCACCCGGCAGGTGGCGACCGGCGCGGGCGCCTCCGCGATGCCGCTCATCGGTGGCACCTCCTTCGGCGTCGCCCAGGTGCGTGCGCTTCCCGGGCAGGACGGGGCGGAGGCCACCGAGGCGGCCCTCGCCGAGATCGACCGGCTGGCCAACGAGGGGCCGACCGACGCCGAACTGGCCCGCGCGAAGGCCCAGCACGCCCGCGAGTGGCTCACCGAGCTCGCCCGGTTCGACTCGCGTGCCGACCTGATCGGGACGTACGCCACGCTCCACGGCGACCCGGAGCGGATCAACCGGCGGCTGGAGGAGGTCGACGGCCTGACGACCGAGCGGGTCGCGGAGGCCTGTGGCGCCTTCCTGCACCCGAACCAACGTGCCCAGCTCGACTATCGCCAGGAGGCGTCCGATGCGGCGAAGTGACCTGCGCCCCGAGGTGAAGGCCCCGCCGCGCTGGCGGTTCCCCGATCCGACGCGGCTGTGGCTGGACAACGGGATGCAGCTGATGGCATGCCACCGGGAGGGCCAGCACGTCGCTGCCGTGTCCCTGGTGTTCGACGTCCCGCTGAACGCCGAACCCGTGGACATCGAGGGCGTCGCCACCATCACCCAGCGCTGCCTCGACGAGGGCACCCGCTCGCACCCGGGACCGGCGTTCGCCGAGGCCCTGGAGGACATCGGCGCGGTGTTGAGCGGCTCCGCCGGGTACTCCGGCAGCGAACTGACCCTCGAGGTGCCCGCCGACCGGCTCGACGAGGCCCTGGCCCTGCTCGCGGAGGCGGTCCGCGAGCCGGAACTGCGTCCTGACGACGTGGCACGCCACCGCACGCTGCGGCTGGCGGAGATCGAGCAACTCATGGCCAACTCCGCGCACCGGGCGTCGGTCGCTTTCCGTGCGGCGTCCATCCCCGGGCGCTACCGGGCCGCGCGCATGGTCGCCGGCACCGCCCCCACCGTCGCGGCGATCACCCACGCCGACGTGGTCTCGTTCCACCAGCGCCACTACCGTCCCGACGGCGCCACCCTGATCATCTCCGGCGACCTCTCCGGCCGCGAGTTCGGCCGGGCGGCCGCCGTCTTCGGCGACTGGACCAACCCGCCGGAGGGCTACTTCACCCACGAGGTGCCGCAGCCGGGGGCCCCCCGGTGCTGGCTCGTCGACCGCCCGGGGGCGGTGCAGGCCGACATCCGGCTGGGCGCGTTCGGCATCGACCGGGGCGACCCCCGCT
Source organism: Actinomycetes bacterium (assembly GCA_023392635.1). GTDB lineage: Bacteria > Actinomycetota > Actinomycetes > Propionibacteriales > Propionibacteriaceae > Propionicimonas. The sequence goes on from JAEVYS010000108.1 coordinate 33,876, forward strand.
GGGCGGATCTCCAGGTGGCCACGCATGCGCTCGGTGGCGCCTTCCTGAGCCGGCTCAACCGGGTGCTGCGGGAGGAGAAGGGCTTCACCTACGGCGCGCACCTGGTCAACACTCCCATGCGCGACGGGGGCCTGATCTCGATGCAGGGCTCGTTCCGCACCGAGGTGGTGGCGGAGGCCGCGACCCTCGCGCGCGGCATCCTCGACCTCACGGGCAAGCCGATCACCAGTGCCGAGGTCATCGACGCGGTCAACTACACCAATGGGGTGGCGCCGCTGCGCTACTCCACCGCGCAGGGCGTGACCGACCGCATCGCGGCCCTCGTGCGCGACGGGGTGAACGTCGAGTTCGTGAACGCGAACTTCCAGGCACTCACCCTGGTGACGCCGGAGTCCGCCACCCAGTCGATCCTCGAGCTGCTGCCGATGGACGGCCTCAGCCTGGTCGTGGTCGGCGACGCTGAGGCCCTCGAAGGTCCTCTCCAGGCCGAGGGCTGGCCCGTCGTCCTCCCCGACTGACGCCGGCTACGGCGTCCCGCACACCGACTGTCGGGTGCCGGCCGGACGGCCTACTTGACACCCATCTTGGCGAGGGCGTCGGTGAGGGCGGCCTTGGCGATCTCCACCTGCTTCTGGTACTCGGCGAGGTTGCCATTGCGGAGGGCCGCGTCCGCCGCGGTGAAGGCTGTCTGCGCCTTCTGCATGGCGACCACGGCCGCCTTCTGGTCGGCGGTGGTGGTGTTGTCTCCCGGCGGCGGCGTCGTGGGCGTGTTGCCGGGGTCCTCGCCGGTGTTGGCGCCCGCGTCGCCGGCGAACACCTGGTCGAGGGCCTCCTGCAGCGTGGCCGCGATGCCGACGTGGTCGCCGAACCGGACGGCGACGAACTGCAGCGTCGGGTACGAGCCGCTGCCGCCCTCACGCATGGTGTAGATCGGCATCACGTAGAGCAGTCCTGAGCCCATCGGCAGCGTGAGCAGGTTGCCGTAGGTGGCCTTCGCCGAGCCCTGGTTCAGGTAGGGCCGGACGAGGTCGGCGAACTTCTGGTCGCTGGTCATGGCGTTCGCCGTCTGGCTCGGCCCGGCGATCTGCTGGGTGTCGGACATGCGCAGCACCCGCAGCCGCCCGTAGTCGGGGCTGGTCGCCTCAGCCACCACCGAGACGTAGGACGCGAGGTTCTGCCGGTTGTAGGGCACGAACACCGCCGTCTCGCTGAACACCGGCGAGTCGTCCCCCGGCCACTTGATGGACAGGTAGTACGGGGGCTCGGCGGCGGCCGTCCGGCTGGTGTCGGTCTGCCCCGGCAGGGCTGCCGCCGGATCACCCGGGACCTGCCACAGGTCCGACTGCTGGTACCACGCCTGGGGGTCCGTCATGTGGTAGCGGCCCAGGACCTGGCGCTGCACCTTGAACAGGTCGGACGGGTAGCGCAGGTGGGCCATCAGGTCGGGGCTGATCGCCGACTTCGGCTTGAGGATGCCGGGGAACGCCTTGGCGTAGGCCTGCAGGATCGGGTCGTCGGGTTCCCACGCGTACAGGTCCACCGTGCCGTTGGTGGCGTCCACCACAGCCTTCACCGAGTTGCGGATGTAGTTCAAGGACACGTCCGAGTCCGGCCCGGGGACGGTCTGGGCGTCGGTGATGGCCGAGCGCAGCGACACCACCGAGCTGTCGGGGTAGTTGCGGCTGGTGGTGTACCCGTCCACGATCCACACCAGCCGGTGGTCGACGACCGCCGGGTACACGTTCGAGTCGAGCGTCAGCCACGGCGCGACCTGGGAGACCCGCGCCTTCGGGGTGCGGTCGTAGAGGATCTTGGACGCGGAGTTCACCCGGTCGGAGAGCAGGATGTTGAGGTCCATGAAGTGGGCCGCGTAGAGCACCCTCGTGAACAGGTCCCCCATCGGGACGCCGCTGGTGCCCGCGTAGGTGTTGGTTGCGCCGTCGGGGGTGTCGAACTCGATCGGGGCCTCACCCTCCTCGCGTCCGACGATCGCGAACGCGGAGCTGTTCTCGCCGTAGTAGATGCGGCCCTCGTAGTCGGGCAGCGCACCCTCCGGCGGGAGGTTCTTCTCGATCCACACCGGGTCACCGGACGAACTGCGCTGGTTGCCGTACGCCGCCACGAGCCCGTAGCCATGGGTGTAGACCGTGTGGACGTTGTTCCAGTTCTGGTCGGGAAGCTTGCTGTAGTTGATCTCGCGGGCCGCCACCACCGCGTCGGTCTCTTTGCCGTCGATCACGTAGCGGTCGACATCGAGGTTCTCCGGGAACGTGTACCAGCCGCGCAGCTGCTGCTGGTTCTCGAAGGTGGGGGCCACCACCGCGGGGTCGATCAGCCGGATGCCGGGAAGCGTCTCCGCGTCCTGCTTGAGCTGGCCGGGACGCACCTGCGTGACCGCGGCGTACGGCTCGACCTCTGCCTGGTCGATTCCGAACGCCTTCCTGGTCGCGGCGATGTGGTTCGCGATGTAGGGGCTCTCCAGCACCGGTTCGTTCGGCTTCACCTGGAAGCTCTGCACCACCAGCGGGTAGGCCAGGCCGAGGATCATCCCCGACACCACCATGAGGACCAGTGAGGTGGCGGCCAGCGTCCAGCGCTTGAGGAAGCCGTTCGCGAAGAAGACCGCCGCGCACAGGAACGAGATGACCGCCATCACGATCTTGGCGGTCAGGCGGGAGTGGTCGTCGGTGTACTGCATGCCGGTCAGCAGCGTCCCCTGTTGCAGCATGAGCCCGTACCGGTCGAGGAGGTTCTGCAGCCCGTAGCCGACCAGCAGCAGCCCGGCCAGGATCGAGAGGTGTACCCGCGCCCCGCTGCCGCGCACCGCCCGCGCCCGCCCGGACGCGATGCCACCGACGGCGAAGTGCACCGCAGCGGCGGCCACCAGGCCGAAGAACACCGCACCCATCGCGAACGAGAGCAGGTCCTGCCACACCGGGAACTCGAACACGTAGAACGACGCGTCGAGTCCGAAATAGGGGTCCGGCGCCTGGAACGGCACCCGGTTCCACCACGCCAGGTACTCCAGCGACTGGCTCACGGCGGACGCCCCGGCGATCAGGCCCAGGAACGCGGACGGCACGAGGATGGCGACCCAGATGTTGGCCTCGAGCAGGTCGCGATAGCGGTCGAGGATGGCGCTCTGCCCGGTGCGACGCGACGCCGGACGCAGCCGGAAGGCGACCCACATGTTGGCGCCCACCACCAGCGCCATCACCAGGAAGAAGGCGACGAAGAGCACCACCTGCGCGACCAGCTGGGTACTGAACACCTGCGGGAAGGCCACCGAGTCGAACCACAGCTTCGTGGTCCACAGCTCGGAGAAGATCACGAAGGCCGCGACCAGGCCGGCGAGGACCAGGATCGTCGGTACCAGCGGCCCGCGACGCGACACCCGGGATGACACGTTCAACTCAACTCCTCATCGACCCGGCTCCGCAGGAACAGGGACGGTCCCCTGCCCTGCGTCTTCCGGGTCACTCCAATGTATGCGCCAGCGCAGCAGCCAGGGCCGGCACGAGGTCGGCGCCACCCAGCAGTTCCCCGTCCTCGCCACGGACGCGCGCCACACCGTGGCTGCCCCCGTCGCGGGTCACGCCGACCACGACACGCAGGTCGAGCCGGCGGGGATGGGCGGCGACAGCGCGCGCGGCCAGTTCCGGATCCTCGGGCAGGTCGGCCTCGGCGTCCGGGGGCAGGAACGCGCGCTCGAGCGCAAGGACGCAGCCCGCAACGCTGGGGGGCCACGCGATCCGCGCGAGCGTCTCGGCCAGCTCGGTGCCGGGACGGAAGTCCTCCTGCTCGATGGAGCTGAAGCCGTCCGGCGAGCTGCCCGACAGGTGCTCGGCGAGGCCCGGTTCGGCCGCGATGAGGTCAGCGGTCGGCACGAGGGCGAACAGTCGTGCGGGCTGGTCCCAGCCGAGACGGCCCACGTGTCGCTCCACCTCGACGAGCGCAGCGACGAGCGCGTCGTTCACCGGCATGCGGGCACCGTGTTCGCGGCGCCCGGCTTGTCCAGTGCCCCGAGTGCTTCGATCGCGCCGCTGATCGTCTCCACCGGCACCAGTCGGGGGCCGGCCGGCGCCTGGCCCACGTCCTCACAGTTCTCCTTGGGCAGCAGGAACACGCTGGCGCCGTCCCGCGCAGCCGCCGCGATCTTCTCCTGCACCCCGCCGATCGGGCCGACCGTGCCGTTCGCGTCGATGGTGCCGGTGCCGGCGATCACCCGACCGGTGGTGAGGTCGAGGCCGCTCAGCTTGTCGGCGATGGCGAGGGCGAACATCAGGCCGGCGCTCGAACCGCCCACGCCCGGCTCGAGGGCGAAGCTGACCTTCGGCTTGTAGGTGTAACCGGTCGTCAACGTGATGCCGACGATCGGCTTCTGCGGATCGGCGGCGGTCGCCCGTGTGGTGACGTAGGGATTGGGCCTGACCAGTGCCCCGTCACGCAGGATCGTGAACCCCACCGCGTCCCCGACGTGGTGCCTCGCCACCTGGTCCTGGACCTCCTGCACCGTCGTCGTGGTCTGGTTGTCCACCGCCTGGATCAGGTCGCCGGGCTTGAGGATGTCGTTGGCCGGACCGGACGTGGTGACCGAGGAGACCATCGGCCACGCCGTCACCGCGATGCCGGCCTGGCGAAGCCCCGCGACGATGGCGTCGGACTGGGAGGCTGTCATCAGCTGGGTCTCGTCGGCGTTGATCTCGCTGGCGTCCTCGCCGACCTTGTAGATCGCCGAGCGCGGCAGCACCTCGCGGGAGGGGAGCCAGTAGGAGAACAGCAGCTCCGGCAGGCTCAGTGTGGCATCCGGGGACGTGACCGACACCGTGGTCATGAGCAGCTTGCCTGTCGTCGGGTAGGTCTTTGCCCCGGTGATCCGGATCGCCTCGGCCCCGGGGTCGATCAGGTTGTGGGTGCTGCCCGGTGACCAGGTGACGTAGGGCACGGGAACCAGGGCGATCACGGCGGCCAGGACCACGAACAGCACGGCCGACACCGTTGCGGTCCAGGTCTGCCTGGTCACGTCCACCCACTTCCCGCTGGTCGGTCCGACACGACACCAGCCTCCCCGACACTACCGGAGCGAACCCCTCCCCGGCTTGGCGGGTGCGGGACAATGGAAGCCACGCCACGTGAGGAGTTGCCCGATGACCGACCCCGCCAACCCGGACCGTCCCGACCCGGACGGTGACGAGGAGGCACTGTTGCGGTTCCTGGCCCAGTTCGGCATCACGCCCGGGCCCGACGGACGCCTGGACCTGGAAGCGCTGATGGGCCGGATGCAGGGCCTGATGGGCGCCTTCACCACCGAGATGGCCAGCTTCGGGAAGTCGGACGCCGAGTCCGGGATGAACTGGGGCTTCACCCGCAACGTGGTGCGTCGGATCACCGCATCGGCGGGCCCCGACCCGGCGCCCAGCGCGGCGGAGCAGGCCCGGATCCGGGACGCGGTGGCTCTGGCGGACCTGTGGCTGGACGAGGAGATCGCGTTCCCCCGGCTCAGCGTCACGGCATCCGCCTGGACCCGCTCCGAATGGGTCGACCTCACGTTCCCCACCTGGCAGCAGCTCGTGCGACCGGTGGTGAGCCGCCTCTACGCTGCGCTGCGCGGTCTCGTCCAGCAGCAGGGCCAGGCCCCGGCGGCGGAGCCGATGCTGCGGATGGCTCTCAGTGGCATGTTCGCCGCACAGGTCGGCCAGTCCCTGGCCAGCCTCGCACAGTCCTCGGTCAGTGCGGGCGACACCGGCCTGCCCCTCACCGAGCATCCCCGGGTGGCCCTGCTGCCCACCAACATGGCCGCCTTCACCGAGGGACTGGAGACCGACCCGGCGGACGTCCTGCTGTTCCTGGCCGTGCGTGAGGCCGCCCGGCAGCGACTGTTCGCGTCGGTGGGCTGGCTGGCCCCGCAACTGCTCGCCCTGGTCGAGCACTACGCCCGCGACATCGAGATCGACGGGGACGCGCTCGAGCAGGCCATCGAGAGCCAGCTCTCTTCCGCCATGACCACGGGGGAACTCGAGGACGCCGGTGCCGCCCTCGCCGGCTCCCTGTTCACGCCGCAGGTGACGCCCGAACAGCGCGAGGTGCTGGAGCGGCTGGAGACCCTGCTCGCGCTCATCGAGGGGTGGGTGGACGAGGTCGTCGCGCAGGTCGCCGGTGCCCGCATGCCGGTGGCCGCGGCGCTCACGGAGACGCTCCGCCGTCGTCGCGCCAGTGGGGGGCCCGCGGAGTCGGCACTGAAGGCTCTCGTCGGGCTCGAGTTGCGTCCCCGGCGCACCAGGGACGCGGCCAACCTGTGGGCGGCGACCCGTTCGGCACGCGGCTCCGAGGCCAGGGACGCGGCCTGGGACCATCCAGACCTCCTGCCCACCACCGCCGACCTGGCCGACCCCCTCGGCTACGCCGCAGAGGGCCATCGCAGCGACGGCCCGGACGACCTCGACGCCGAACTCGCCAGGCTTCTGGAGGAGGAGGGCAGGGGCCAGGGCTGAGCCTGGTCGCCGCCCGCCGGGCTCAGGCCTCCCAGTCGGGCTCCTCCCCGGGCTCGGCGGACGACTCTCCCGCTGCGCCGGGGTCGACCTCGACCGCGTGCTGGTAGCCCTGGAGGAACGCCTGGGCCCGATCCCGGTGGGGGTACCCCGCCAGCAGGCCGTGGAACCGTGCGGCGTGCGAGGGCACGAACAGGTGAGCCAGCTCGTGGAGCACCACGTAGTCGCTCACCCAGGTGGGCATCGTCTGCAGGCGCGACGACAGCCGGATCTCGCCGGTGTCGGTCGAGCACGAGCCCCAGCGGCGTCTCTGGTTGTCGACCCAGCGGATGCTGAACGCTGGCAGCGGTTGGCCGGTGCGGGCGGCGAGGTACTGCTCGTAGAGGCCGGCTGCACGGCTCGCTAGCTCGTCGTGGGACAGCGGCAGGGCCCGCTTCGCCTCGCGCCGCAGGAATCGCTCGACCAGCGGCGGGAGCAGGCTGCGCTCCTGCGCGACCGTGAGCCGCGCGGGGACCAGGGCGACCAGCCGGCCCTGCTCACGAAACACGGTCATGGTGCGGCGGCGACGCGCGCTGCGCCGCACTTCGACGTCCGGATCTGCCACGTGTGACACGTTACGACACGCCGCAGACGGTTCCAGTTGACCGCGGCCCGGGCGGGCACTAGCTTCTTGTCGCGAGGCCTCCAGTGGCCGGTTCCGCTCGCAGGGGAAGGCAAGCGGAAACGCCGGTCCTGGGGGCTCTCGCACGCCGGACCGAGGTGCTGCCGCGAGGCGGCGACTCGGGCATAGACTGACCGGCAGCCCGCTGCCGAGCCCCAGCCGGGGCGAAGCCGAATCACAGGAGGAAAGACGTGGCCAAGGACACCTACAGCGGTTCGTTCTACTGCGTGAAGTGCAAGGACCACCGGGACGCAACCGGCGATGTCGTGGTCAACGAAAAGGGCACCCGTATCGCCAAGGCCAAGTGCCCCGTGTGCGGCACGAACCTGACCCGGTTCCTGCCCAAGGCCTGAACCGATACTTGTAGAGGGCCGGCCCGGTGGCCGGCGCGCTGCTGTTCCCCCACCGGCCCGGCCTGCGGACCGCCTGCGTCCCTCCGTCCCGACCCCCGACCCGGGTACCCGTCCCGCGCGTCATGCCGAGCGTGACCCGGGAGCTTTCGGGACCGGATTGTGGCGGCCGGATCGGCGGGGCCGAGCCGGAGGTGTTGCCCGTTCGGGCCCAGGTGTTGCCCGTCGGTGCGCAGGCCTTGCGCCCGGCGACGACGGAGGTGAGCCTTCTGGCATGGCCCCCGACACCGGCACACGCGTCCAGCTCACCCGCCCGGCGGTCGCGCTGTGGCGGGCGCCCGGTGTGCTGCAGGTCGGGCTCGACGCTCCGGCCCTCGTGCTGGAGCCGGTGCCCGAAGGGCTGGCCGAGGCCATCCCGCTGCTGGCGCGGCCACACTCCCACGACGAGTTGCGTACCCTTCTGCCCTCGCTCGACCGGGCGTGGCTCGGCTGGCTCCTCGACCGGTTGACGACCGCCGGGCTCCTGGTGCCGGCCCCGGCTGCCCCCGAAGCGGTGCTGCGGGTCGTCGGCGCAGGGGCACTCGCCGAGGCGGTCACGGCTGCCCTGGGCGACAACGGCCTCCGGGCGTCCCGGCTGGATCCCGTGCGCTTCGCAGCCCTGCCCCCCGCCCCCGACGGACCGGAGGTGGTGCTGCTCGCCGGCGCCACGGTCGAGCCCGACCGGGCGACCACTGACGCCCTCTTCCGGGACGGGCGCGCGCACCTCGTGGTCCGCCTCGAGCCCGGTCGCGCCGTCGTGGGCCCCTTCGTCCAGCCGGGACGCACACCCTGCGTCCGCTGCCTCGACCTGGGCCGCGTCCGCCTGGACCCGGCGTGGCCCCAGCTCCTCGCGCAACTGTGCCGCGAGCCGGTCACCCCCGAGCCCGCCCTGGTGGCCTGGGGCGCGGCCACGGCGGCGGTGCAGGTTCGGGCATGGCTCGCCGGTGCACTGCCGGAGACCGCCGGTGCCACGCTCGAGGTGTCCGTGGCGGAGTTCCGCCTGCACAGCCGTGCGTGGCCGGCCCACCCGGGCTGCGGCTGCCTGGTGCCCCCCGGTTGAGCGGGACGGGCACACTGTGCAGGTGAGCAGTGAGCGCGAGTCCCCCGACGCCGACCAGCGACGGGTGCTTCCCGAGACCACCATCGGCCGGAGCGCGCGCCTCCTGAGCCTGCCCCTCGGCGCGGCGGCCCGAGCGGGAGTGGGGTACGGCAAGCGGCTGATGGGGGCACCGGCCGCGGAGGTGGACGCGGCCCTGCGTGACGCCGCGGCCGAACAGCTCTTCCAGGTGCTCGGCGAACTGAAGGGCGGTGCGATGAAGTTCGGGCAGGCCCTCAGCCTGTTCGAGGCGATGCTCCCCGAGGAGATCGCCGGCCCGTTCCGCGAGCGGCTGCGCCGGCTGCAGGACGCGGCACCGCCGATGCCGTCCTCGCGGGCCCAGGCCGTGCTGCGTTCCGAGCTCGGACCGGACTGGCGGCGGAGGTTCGCCGAGGTCGACCTGCGTCCCTCCGCTGCGGCTTCGATCGGGCAGGTCCACCGCGCCCGGCTCACCGATGGCCGTGAGGTGGCGATCAAGATCCAGTACCCCGGGGCCGACGCCGCGCTGGCCAGCGACCTGCGCCAGATCCAGCGCCTGGCCGGGGCCGTCTCGCCCCTGACCGGCGGGATGGACGTGGTGGCCCTCACCAGGGAGCTGGCGGCACGGGTGAGCGAGGAGGTCGACTACACCCTCGAGGGCGCGGCGCAGCAGCAGGTGGCGCTGGCGCTCGACGGGCACCCGCGGTTCGTCGTACCGAAGGTGCACCTCGCCACGCGGCGCGTCCTGGTCAGCGACTGGGTGGACGGGGCCAAGCTCACCGAGCTCATCGGACGGCCGGCCCAGGAGCGCAACCGCAGCGCGCTGGACTACGTGACCTTCCTCTTCGCCGGGCCGTCGCTGGCCGGCATCCTGCACGGCGACCCCCACCCGGGCAACTACCTGGTCACCCCGGACGGGCGCCTGGCCGTGCTCGACTTCGGCCTCGTGTCGAGGATGCCCGGCGGCCTGCCCGCGGCCATGGGACGGCTGATCAGGCACGCCGTGGAGGGCCGCGCGGACGAGATGCTCGCCGGCCTCGCCGAGGAGGGCTTCGTCGACGCCGGCATCAGCCCGCAGGACGCGCTGGACTACCTGGCGCCCTTCGTCGAGCCGGCCAGCGTCGAGGACTTCGCCTTCAACCGCGCGTGGGCGCAGGGACAATTCGCGCGCGTGCACGGCAACATGCGTGCCGACGGCGTGGCGGCACGGCTCAACATCCCGCCGGAGTACGGCTTGATCTACCGCGTCTGGATGGGCGGCATCGCCGTGCTGTCGCAGCTCGACGTGCACGCGAACTTCGCGCAGGTCCTCCGCGACTGGCTGCCGGGGTTCGCCGGCACGGACTAGGGTTCAGCCTCTCACCGCAGTCAGGGTGTAGCTCGCGGGGAGCCGTTCGGGGCGGTCGGCGAGGCGGTACTCCCCCGTCGACGGGTCCAGGTCCATCAGGCCCGGCAGAGCCGGCCACGGCACGCTGTCGTGCTCGACGAGCGCGGTCAGCCGCAGGCCCGCGTCGAGGAGGGCCGTGAGAATCTCCCCGAGCCCGTGGTTCCACTCCACGGACTCCGGCGAGCCGACCTGCTCGGACCCGACGTAGGTCCACTCCTCGTTCCAGACCAGACCCTCCGGCTGTTCGAAGTAGGGCAGCTCGAGGGCGACGGTGGAGCCTCCGCCGCGGGTGATCCAGGGCTGCTGGCCGCGGTCGTCGGGGTCTGCGCCCAACGCCACCACGACCGAGGACCACAGCACCGGGTGCGCCTCGCGGACGAACAGGCGCCCGCCGGGCCGCAACAGCTCGGCCACCACCTGCCCCCACCGGCGGATGTCGGGCAGCCAGCACAGCGCGCCGACGCCGGTGTAGACGAGGTCGAAGCGGCGCCCGCCGAGGGCCTGCGGCGCGGTGTACACGTCCGCCTCGACGTACTCGATCGCTGCGCCGGCCCTTGCGGCGAGGTCCCTGGCGGCCTCCACCGACTTCGGCGAGAGGTCGAGCCCGGTCACCCGTCCGCCCAGACGGTGCAGGCTGAGCGTGTCGGTGCCGATGTGGCACTGCAGGTGCACCACGTCCTGGCCGGCGAGGTCGCCGAGGCGCGGGCGGTCGAAGGCGACCACGTCGGACAACGCGCCCGCGTCGCCCAGCAGGCGATCGATGTCGTAGTGCTGGAGGTGGATCGGCACCCGGCTGTCCCAGTTGGCCCGGTTCATCTCGAGGTAGTCCATCGCCGCACCATAGCCCCGCTGCTCAGGCGTGCGCGGCCAGGATGGCGAGGACGGCCTCCCCGTACTGCTCGCACTTGGTGCGGCCGACGCCGGGAATGGCCAGCAGGCCGGTCGTGTCCTTCGGACGGTCCTCCGCGATCGCCATCAGGGTCGCGTCGGTGAAGATCACGTAGGCCGGCACCGAACGCTCCCTGGCCAGGCCGAGGCGCCACGCGACCAGGCTGGCGTAGGTGTCCTCGTCGTAGCCGGCCGGGCAGTCGACGTGGCGTCGCAACTTGCGTTCGGCGCCGGTGTGCAGCGGCTTGCCGCAGGCTCGGCAGGTGGCGCTCAGGGCCGACGTGGGCTTCGGCCGGCGGACGCCACCGGAGGACACCCGCTCCGGGCGCGGCGCGATCCCGTCGAGGAAGCGGGACGGCTGCCGGTTCCCGCCGCCGCCGCGTCGAGAGCGCGACCAGCAGATCAGCAGCTGCCGCTTCGCGCGGGTGATGCCGACATAGAACAGCCGTGCCTCCTCGGCCACCTGCTCCGGTCCGGCGGCCAGGGACAGCGGCAGGGTGCCCTCCTGGACGCCGACCAACGCGACGGCGCTCCATTCCAGGCCCTTGGCCGCGTGCAGCGTCGACAGCGTCACCCCGTCGGAGGTCAGCGGGTGCTCTGCCTGCGCCCGCGCGGTGAGCTCGTCCACGAAGCCGCCGAGGTCGGCGGTGCCCTCGCCGGCCTCCGAGTGCGCGGCGGCGACGTCCTCGGCGAGTGCCAGGACGGCGGCCAGTGACTCCCAGCGCTCCCGCACCCGGCCCTGCCCGGACGGCGGCTGCTCGGTCCATCCGATCCGGGTGAGCACGTCCCGGCACGCGTCGACGCAGGGCAGGCCCGGGTCCTTGCGGGCGAGCTCGGAGAGCGTCCCGATGACCTGGCGAACCTCCGGGCGGTCGTAGAACCCCTCGCCGCCGCGGACGGTGAACGGCACGCCCGCCTGCGCCAGCGACGACTCGAACAGTGGCGACTGGGCATGGACGCGGTACAGCACGGCCTGCTCGCGCCACGGCACTCCCGCCTCGTGCTGCTCGACCAGCCAGCGGGCGACGGCGACAGCCTCGTCGTACTCGGACGCGCAGGGCAGGATCCTGGGCTCCGGGCCGGGCTCGCACTGGGACTCCAGGGTCACCGTCCCCAGACGGGTGTTGCGCGCCACCCGGTTCGCCAGGCCCACCACCTCCGGCGTCGAGCGGTAGTCGCGCACCAGCCGCACGAGGTGTGCGTCGGGGAACCGGCCCGCGAAACCGGTCAGGTACGACGGCGTCGCCCCGGCGAAGGAGTGGATGGTCTGGGCCGGGTCGCCGACCACGCAGTGGTCACGGCCCTCACCCCACCACAGGTCCAGCAGGTTCTGCTGCACCGGGTTGACGTCCTGGTACTCGTCGACCACCAGGTGCCGGTAGGTGCCCCGCACCTCCTCGGCGATGTCGCCGTGCTCGCTCAGCAGCGCCACCGCGCACAGGAGGATGTCGTCGAAGTCGATCACCCCGCGATCGGCCTTCACCTGCTCGTACCTGCCCAGGACGCGTCCCACCTGCGCGGGATCGAGGCCGGCCACCTCGCGCCCGTGGCCGGGAGCGAGTTCCGCGTAGTCCGCGGGCGCCACATTGGTCACCTTCGCCCACGACACCTCCGTCAGCAGGTCGCGAAGGGTGCTGGTGTCGGGGCCCAGGCGCAGCCTGCGGGCAGCCTCGGCGACCATCGACAGGCGCTCGTCGCTCACGGCCGGCAGCTGGGAGCCGTAGGCCCGGGGCCAGAAGTACTGGGCCTGGCGCAGGGCCGCGGAGTGGAAGGTGCGCGCCTGGACGCTCGGGACGCCGAGGCCGCGGAGCCGGGAGCGCAACTCGCCGGCGGCGCGGGTCGTGAAGGTCACGGCCAGCACGGCGTTCGGCTGAAACGCGCCGACCGCCGTGCCGTAGGCGATGCGGTGGGTGAGGGCCCTGGTCTTGCCGGTGCCCGCCCCGGCGATCACCACGACCGGCGCGCCGAAGCTCGTGGCGACCTCCTGCTGCTCGGGGTCGAGGCCGGCGAGCAGCTCGGCGGGCACGGGGTTCACGGGAGCCCACTGTAGGAGAAGGTTGCGACACGACTGTCGGCGGCTGCCTCTAGGGTGAGACCACCATGCAGTTCCACTCCGTCCGCACCGCCGACCAGCTCGTCGAGCGCCTGCTCGCGCTGTGGTCGGGGCCTCGGAACGACCCCTTCGCGTTCGACCTCGCGGTCGTGCCGGGCGCGGGCTTCCAGAGGTGGCTGTCCCAGCGGCTGGCCACCGTCGGCGAGGAACCGGGCATCTGCGCGGGGGTCGAGTTCGTGTCCCTCCCGGGGCTCGAGCGTCGCCTCGCGGGCCCGGACGACCCATGGCGCCCCGAGCGGCTGGCGTGGCTGGTGCAGCGGCTCGCCGAGACCGCGACGGATCCGGCCCTGGACGTCCTGCAGCGGCACCTGGCCGCTTCGCGCGAGGGCTTCACGGCGAGCCACCGGATCGCCCGGCAGTTCGCCCGCTACGCGCGCTTCCGTCCGCAGATGCTGGCCGAGTGGGCCGCCGGCGCCGACACCGGGCCGGACGGAGCCCCGCTCGGTGAGAACAGCTGGCAGTCACACCTGTGGCGGTTGCTGGCGATCGAGCTCGGGGAGGACCCCCTGCAACGACGCGCGGCGCTGCTCGAACGCCTGTCCCGCGCACCTGTCGAGGGTCTCCCCGGCCGTGTGGCCGTGCTCGCCCCGCCGCACCTCGGAGGCGGAACCCTCGACCTGCTGGCCGCCCTCGACAGCCACCATCGCGTCGATGTCGTCCGCCTCGTCCCGAGCCCGACCCGTCGCCGGCCCGTCCCGCCGGGCCTGCGACGCGCGGAGGTCACACCGCAGGCCGGCCATCCCCTCAACGAGGGTCTCGCGATCCTCGCCGACGAGTGCGCTGGCATGCTGCCCCCGCCGGAGGACGCGGCCGAGCCGACGTCCCCCGACACCCTGCTGGGCTGGCTGCAGGCCGACCTGCACGCCGACCGTCCGCCGGTCCGGCGAGAGCTGCGCGCCGACGACCGCTCGGTGCAGGTGCACCTGTCGCACGGCCGTGACCGCCAGGTGGAGGTGCTCCGGGAGGTCCTCACCGCCGTGCTGGCATCCGACCCCAGCCTGGAGCCGAGGGACATCGCCGTGCTCACCCCCGACGTGGACGGCTTCGCACCGCTGGTCGGCGCCGCCTTCACCCCGCCCGCCGGCGGCCCGGTGCACCCGGCGCAGCGCTTCCGCGTACAGGTTGCCGACCGGTCCGTGGCTCAGGTGAACCCGATGGTGACCCTCCTGGTCGACCTGCTGCGACTGCCCGACGGGCGCGCAGAGGCGTCCACCCTGCTCGAGCTGTGCGCCCGTCCCGCCGTCGCCCGCCGGTTCGGTTTCACCGCCGAGTCGCGGGAGCGCCTGGTCGACCTCGTCGAGCGAGCCGGCATCCGGTGGGGACTGTCCCCCTCCCATCGCAGCGACTGGGGACTGAAGGGCTTCCCGCAGAACACCTGGGTCGCCGGCCTGCAACGCATTCTGCTCGGGGTCACCCTCGCCGAGACCGACCTGGTCTCGGCCGGCACCGTGCTGCCCCTGGACGACGTCGAGTCCTCCGACGTCGAACTGGTCGGGGGACTCACCGAGCTGGTCGGACGGGTGTCCAGGCTCGTCGCTGAGCTCAGCCGGCCCGCCACGTTGCCGGAGTGGGCGCAACGGTGCCGCACCGGTCTGGACTCCCTGGTGTCGCCGGCCCACGAGGACGAGTGGCAACTCGGCGACGTGTGGGCCGGCCTGTCCCGGCTGGCCGAGCACGGCAGCACGTCCGGCGGGATCCTGATCGGTCGCCACGCGGCCCTGCGGGCAGTCGAACACGAGTTCGCGAGCGCACCCGCGCGAGGGGCATTCGGCAACGGCTCGCTCGTCGTCGCCGGGCTCGGCTCGCTGCGCCACGTGCCGCACCGCGTGCTCGTCCTGCTCGGCTGGGACGCCGACCGCTACCCGCGCACGGGACGCCGCCACGGCGATGACCTGCTGGGGCACGAGCCGCGCGTCGCAGACCCGTCCGTCGCCCTCGACGACCGACAGGTACTGCTCGACGCCGTGCACGCCGCCCGGGAACGGCTGGTCGTCGTCGTGCAGGGCCGCAGCGAGGCGACGAACGAGCCCGTGCCGCTCACCGCGCCCCTTGCCGAACTGCTCGAAGCCCTCGACCAGACCGCGGTGACCGCCGAAGGGGAGGGTGCGGGTGCCGCTGTCACGGTGCAGCACCCCCTGCAGCCGTTCGACACCCGCTACTTCGACACCGCCCACCCCGAGCTGCACAGCGCCGACCCCCTCGCGTTCCGTGCGGCCGCGGCCACCCTCGACCCACCGGCGGACCCGCTGCCCCGGCAGGTCTTCGACGACCTGCCCCCGTTCGACCTCGCCGCCGGCGTCAGCCTGGACGACCTCACCGCGTTCTTCAGGCACCCGGCGCGGGCACTGCTCCGCGCCCGCACCGGGGTGAGCCTCGGCGACGAGCCCCGGGCGGGCGACACGATCCCGATCGAACCCGACCATCTCGCCCGGTGGCAGATCGGCAACCGCGTCCTCGCCCGGCTCAGGGCCGGCCATGACGAGGCAGCCGTCCAGAGGGCCGAGTGGTTGCGGGGGCAGGTGCCCCCGTTCGAGCTCGGCGCGGCCCTGCTCGACGGTGTCCTCGCCGATGCCCGGCGGTCGCTGCGTGAGCTGCCCGCAGAGGTCCCTGACCCCACCCTCCACGACCTGGCCCTCACCGTGCCGGTGCCCGGCCACGGACAGGTTCCGCTGGTGGGCCGCGTGGTCAGCCACGCCGACGAACTCCTCCAGATCGAGTTCTCCGGACTGCAGCCGCGCCACCGGCTCACGGCCTGGCTGCGCCTGTTGGTGCTCGCCGCCGGCAGACCGGGCGGCTGGCACGCGCGCGTTGTCGGCAGGGGACGCCGGGCCAACCTGGTGGCTCCTCCCCCAGAGGTCGCGCTCGATCTCCTCGGGCGCTACCTCGGCGTCTACGCCCTCGGCATGTCGCGGCCGCTGCCCGCCCTGCCACGGATCGGCGCGGCATGGGCGAGTTACCGGATGAGCCAACGCGATCCCGAGGACAGGCTGGTCAGCGCCAAGTCCCTGGAACGGAGCTGGGAGTTCGACGCCGACGACTACTGGCGCACCTTCTTCGCGTTCCCGCAGGTGCTGGGGCTCCCGCTGGACCGCGTCGAGATCCCGGGGGCGGATCCGCGGGAGCGCACGCTCGTCGGTGCGCTCGCGAGCAGCATCTGGGAGCCCGTCCTCGCCGCGGAGGTGCCGGCATGAGCCGCTTCGACCCGTCCGGTCACCTCCCGGGAGGCACGGCCGTCCTCGAGGCCAGCGCGGGCACCGGAAAGACGCACGCCATCGCTGCGCTGGCCACGCGCTACCTCGCCGAGGGCCTCGTGGACGCCGACCGTCTCGCCGTCATCAGCTTCAGCCGGATCGCCTCGGCCGAGCTTCGCTCGCGGGTGCGCGAGCGGCTGCGCAGCACCATCACCGTGCTGACCCGCACGCTCGCCGGCACGCCCACCGAACGTCCCGACGAGACCGACCGGCTGCTGATGTCCGGTGCGCGCTCGGTCGTCGACGCGCGCCTCGGGCGCCTGCGCCGCGCCGTCGCCGGGCTCGACGCCGCCAGCATCATGACCATCCACCAGTTCTGCCAGGCGATGCTGGACGAACTCGGCGTGCTCGCCGAGCAGGACCCGGAGGCGAGCCTCGTGGAGGACCTCAGCCTCACCGTGGACCAGGTCGTCGAAGACCTCTACCTCGCGCGGTACGCCCGCAACCCCTTGGGGCCGCCCTTCGACCTGGCGGCCGCCCGGCGGATCGCCCGGGCGGCGGTCGACCTGCCGGACGCACCCCTGGTGCCCGCCGGGGAGGTCACCGAACGCGTGGCCGAGCGGATCGCCTTCGCCACGGCGGTTCGCAACGAGCTCGCCGTGCGCAAGCGCCGCCTGGGGGTGTACTCCTACGACGACCAGCTGCTGCGCCTGCGCGACTCGCTGAACGGCGCCTCCTCCGGCCCCCGGCTCGACCGTCTTCGCGCCCGTTGCGAGGTGGTGCTGGTCGACGAGTTCCAGGACACGGACCCGGTGCAGTGGGAGATCCTCAGGGCCGCGTTCGACGGCCACGTCCCGCTGGTCCTGATCGGCGACCCGAAACAGTCGATCTACGCGTTCCGGGGTGCCGACGTGCGGGCGTACACGGACGCGGTCGGGGCGGCCCGCGACCGCTACTCGTTGAACGAGAACCACCGCGCGGACGCCGCCGTCGTGAAGGCGGTGAACGCCCTGTTCGCCGGCGTCACGCTCGGCGACGGCATCGAGGTCCCCGCGGTGACCGCCACCCACACCTCCTCACGCCTGCTCCTGCCCGAGGGTTCGGCCTGGTCGTCGCCGGTGCGGCTCCGGTGCCTGCCCGGTGATGAGCCGGTGCGGGCGAAGGACGCCAGGGAGCGCATCATCGCCGACCTCACCGCAGAGCTGATCCGCCTGCTGGACAGCGGCGCCCGGGTCGTCGACGACGGATCGGCCCGGCCGCTCGAGGCCAGGGACGTGGCGATCCTGGTCAGCACCAACGCACGCGGGCGACAGGTGGCGGACGCCCTCACCGGGGCGGGTGTCCCGGTCGCGTTCTCCGGCGCCGACTCGATCTTCGCCACCCACGCGGCCGGCCACTGGCTCGTTCTGCTTCGGGCGCTCGAGCAGCCGCGACGGGCCGCCGTCCGCGCGGCCATCCTCAGCGACTTCGTGGGGGCGGACCTCGACAGCCTCGCGCGGGCCGATGAGGAGCAGCTCACCGCCTGGGCCGGCCTCCTGCAGGGCTGGTCGCGGGTCCTGGCCGGCCAGGGGGTCGCCGCGCTGTTCGCGGAGGTGCTGGGCACGAGCGTCCCCGGCGGCGGCAGCCTCTCCGAGCGGGTCCTGCGCCGCCCGCGCGGCGAACGCGACCTCACCGACTACCGGCACCTCGCCGAGATCCTGCACGCGCAGCACACCGACGGCCAGCGCGGACAGGCCCTCGTGTCCTGGCTGGAGGAGGCCGTGGAGCGCGGCTCGGCGACCTCCGACCGGATCCGTCGGCTCGAGACCGACCGCCGGGCGGTGCAGATCATGACCGTGCACAAGGCGAAAGGACTGCAGTTCCCCGTCGTCCTGCTCCCGGAGGCCGCCGACCTCTGGGTGCCCGACGAGGACGACGATGCGTGCCTGGCCTTCCACGAGGACGGACGGCGGGTCCTCGACGTGGGCGGGCGGGACGCGCCGGGCCGGGCGGAGCGGCTCCGGGCTCACGCCGCCGAAGAGGCCGAGGACCGGCTGCGCAGCCTGTACGTGGCCCTCACCCGCGCCCAGTCCCAATTGACCCTCTGGTGGTCGCGCACGTACTCCAACACCGAGTGCTCGCCGCTGCACCGGATGCTGTTCCGGCGCTGCGACGTCGTCGGGCCGCCGGAGCCGTCCTACCCACTGGATGCCCCGCCCGGCGACGGCCACCCGTCCGGGTTGCCATGGCTCGCCCCGGCCGGCATCCGGGTCGAGGAGTGCCTGCCCGGCACCGCGCCGCGGCTGCGCGCCACCGGCGAGCCGCCCCAGCGACTGGCGCTCGCCACGTTCGACCGCGGCGTGGACCCCCTATGGCGCCGCACGTCGTATTCGGGCCTCACCGAGGCGGTGCATGCACGCCCGCCGGTGGCGCTCACCGCCGAGGCTGTCGTCGAGGACGAGCCTGTCGCTGAGACCCCGCTCCTCCCGGAAGTTGCCGGAGTGCCGTCCCCGATGGCTGACCTGCCGGGCGGCGCCGCCTTCGGGAGCCTGGTCCACCAGGTCCTGGAGAACCTCGACTGGAACGCTCCCGACGACGAGCTCGCCGAGCGCGTCCGGGTGGCCACCAGCACGGCGTTCCAGCGCTACCCGGTGCCGGGCGTGACGCCCGAGGCGCTCGCACAGGCGATGCTGCCGAGCCTGGTCACGCCACTGGGCCGACTCACCGGAGACCGGCCGCTCGCTGCGATCCCCGTCCCCGACCGGCTGAGCGAGCTCACGTTCGAGTTCGCTCTGGGAACCGCCCGATCCCGTACCACCCTGCGTGAGGTGGCCGACCTGATGGCCGCCTGGCTGCCCGCGGACGACCCGCTGGCGGGCTATCCCGCCGAGCTCGCGCACCCTCAGCTCGCGACGCAGGTGCTGCGCGGCTTCCTGACCGGAAGCATCGACTCCGTGCTGCGGATTCGCTCCGGCGACGACCTCCGCTTCGTGGTCGTCGACTACAAGACCAACCGCCTCGGGCCGGCCGAGCTGACGCTCGACCACTACACCGAGCCGCTCATGGTCGCGGAGATGCTGCGCACCCACTATCCGCTGCAGGCGATCCTGTACTGCGTCGCGCTGCACCGGTTCCTCGCCGGCCGCCTGCCCGGGTACGACCCCGGCCGGCACCTCGGCGGTGTGGGCTACCTGTTCGTCCGCGGCATGGGTGGACGTGAGGCGGCCGGCGGCAACGGCGTCTTCAGCTGGTTCCCGCCCGCAGGGCTGGTGGTCGCGCTGTCCGACCTGCTGGCGGATCGGAGCGGCCGGTGATGGACCTTGCCACGAGCCTGATGCCCGGGCTCCTCCTCGACGTCCACAGCACCGGCGCCCTGTCGCTCGGCGACGTGCACGTGGCGCAGAAGGTCGCCCACCTCTTCGGCGAGGCCGACCAGACTGTGCAACTGGCTCTCGCCCTCGCCGTCCGCGCACTGAGGGCGGGCTCGACGTGCGTCGAGGTGGGCACCCTCGGTCGCCTCGCCCTGGACACCGACGAGGACAGCATCGGCGTTCCCGCGGAACTGCTCCCGGAGGCCGGCGAGTGGCGCGCGGCCATCCTGGCCAGCCCGATGGTCACGGCGGGCCCTGACGGCGGCGGCGACCGGCCACTGCGGCTGGTCGGCGGCCTGCTCTACCTCGAGCGGTACTGGCAGGAGGAGTCGGCGGTCGCGGCACAACTGCGTGCCCGGTTCGACCGGGTCCCCGAGCCGGTGCCGGTCGCTGCGCTCGCTGCCGCGCGCGCCGAGTTGCTCAGCGACGACACCGACGTCGACCAGACCACCGCGGCCGTGGTGCCGGCGCTGGCCGGCGTCACCGTGGTGGCCGGCGGCCCGGGGACGGGCAAGACCCATACGGTCGCCCGGCTGCTCGGCGTGCTCCGTCGCACGCTGCCGACCGCACCGCTGGTCGCCCTCGCCGCGCCCACCGGGAAGGCCGCGGTACGCATGCAGGAGGCGCTCGCCGAGGCAGCGTCGGAACTTCCCGCGGACCTCGCCGCGTCCTTGGAGACGCTGGAGGCCACCACCATCCACCGGCTGCTCGGCTGGGTGCCCGATTCCCGCAACCGGTTCCAGCACCATCGCGGTAACCCGCTGCCGCACGACGTCGTCGTCGTGGACGAGGCCTCGATGGTGAACGTGACCCTGATGGCCCGGTTGCTGGAGGCCCTGCGCCCGCAGGCGCGGTTGGTGCTGGTGGGAGACCCCGACCAGCTCGCCCCGGTGGAGGCCGGTGCCGTCCTCGCTGACATCGTGGACGCCGGCCCCGGCGCCGAGCTCGCGGCGCTCGCCCCGCTGGGACTGCCCGCTTCGGGACCGGTGGTGCGGCTGCGGCACAACTACCGGTCGGTCGCGGGGATCGCGGAGCTCGCGGCGGCGGTCCTCGCCGGCGACGCAGACCGTGCCGTCGGACTGGCGACAGCCGGTACCGTGGGCATCCACTTCGCCGCCGGCCTCGAACAGACCGACCTCAGGGAGCGTGTGACCACGTCGGGGACAGCGATGGTGAACGCTGCGCGCGAGGGCCGGGTCGACGACGCCCTCGCCCTCCTCGACGAACACCGGCTGCTGTGTGCGCACCGGCGAGGACCCTACGGCGTGGCCCTGTGGTCCCGGCAGGTCGAGGAGTGGCTGGCCGCCTCCCTGGAGGGGTTCGATCCCACCCAGGCCTGGTATCCCGGACGGCCGTTGCTGGTGACCCAGAACTCCCCCGAGTTGGGCCTCTACAACGGCGACACCGGCGTGGTCGTGGCCAGGGACGGCGTGCTGCGGGCCTTCTTCACCCGCGGCCGGCGGCCCCACGCGGTCTCGCCGTTCCTGCTCGAGGGCGTGCAGACCATCCACGCGATGACCGTGCACAAGGCGCAGGGCAGCCAGTTCGACCGCGTCACGGTGGTCCTGCCGACCGCCGACTCCCCGCTGCTCACCCAGGAACTGCTCTACACCGCGATCACGCGCGCCCGGACAGAGGTCACCCTGATCGGTTCCGTGGACTCACTCGCGCGGGCGGTGCGGCAGCGTGCCCGGCGGGCGTCCGGCCTGCGGGAGCGGTTGTAGGCCGCAGGCTGTTCCTACTCCACCAGCAGGCGCAACGTGACGTCGACCAGGTCGCCGTCCAGGAGGTCCTCCGCCTCACGCACGGCGCGCTTCACGGGCAGCGCGAAGGTGCCTTCGCGATGGTCGGGGAAAACGGACGTCCGCCAGGTCGTCGCGCCGACGGTCGCCTCGACCCGGACCGAGCCGAAACCCCGGGGAGGCCCCGACGCGTACCGGATCAGGTCGGCCACCTCGACCGGAACGGTCACGAACCGCCATGCATCCTGTGCCGACCAGCGCCACAGCGGGCTCCGGAAGGTGAGCACGCCGGGGTCCGGATCGGGCCCCGCATGTCCGCCCATCGCCTCAGGCCCCGGGCGCGGTTCGGTGCGGCAGCGTCCCGGAGAGCCAGGCTTCGATCATCCGCCGCGCGATCGAGGTGTGCGGCGGCAGGCCCACGTCCCCGGACGCCATCGCGACACGCAACTGCTCCGCGGTGAACCACCGGGCCACCTCGATCTCGCCTTCGGCCGGCGCCGGGTCCTCGGCGGGGGCGTGCGCAAGAAACCCCACCATCAGCGAACGCGGGAAGGGCCAGGGCTGCGAACCCAGGTAGGTCACGCCGGTCAGCAGGAGGCCCACTTCCTCGGCCATCTCCCGGTGGACGGCCTGCTCCAGCGATTCCCCCATCTCCACGAACCCCGCGAAGACCGAGTAGCGTCCGCGCGGCCAACTGGGTTGGCGCCCCAGCAGCAGCCGTCCGGTCGGGTCGACGATCGCCACGATCACCGCGGCGTCGGTGCGGGGGAACTGGTCGGTGCCACACCGGGTGCACCGGCGCGCCTGGCCGCCCCTAATCACCACCGTGGCCGCACCGCAGACGGGGCAGAACCCGGCTGCGGAGTGCCAGGTGCACAGGCCCACGGCGGTGAAGGCCGCCTCGAGCTCTGAGACCGGCAGGCCGTCCATCACCGAACGCAGCAGCACCAGCCCCGCTTCGTCACCGTCCCTGGTGCCGAACCACCACCGGTCCTCCAGCCGCCCGAGCAGGTAGTGCCGGTCGGGGTCGTACTCGCCGTCGGTGGGACGCACGACCAGGGCGCCCTGGGGTGTCGCCTCGACGCTCAACTCCCCGACCCGAAGCACGACGGCGCGCGCGTCCGTCCACGCGGCCCGAACCCACTCCGGGTCGTCCCGCTGTTCGGCGACCCGGTCCAACGCACTTCCGGCAAGCCAGTCGATCACGGCGCAAGGCTAACCGAGCCGGGTAGCCGCGCCAGGAGGGCTTCCAGCCCGGCGCGGTCGGGCAGCGACGGCGGGCGAACCACCTCGGCGGAGTGCAGGTCGTAGAAGACCGCATCGACCTCGTCCACGCCCAGGCCGTGCAGCTCGGCCCAGGCCAACCGGTAGCAGGCCAGCTGCAGCGGGTCGGAGCGCCGTGCGTCCCCGGTCTTCCAGTCCACGACCTGCGCGCGCCCGTCCGCGCCGGTGAACACGGCGTCGATCCGCCCCCGGACAAGGCGTCCGCCGAGAACCAGGGTGAACGGGGTCTCCACGGCGAGGGGCACCAGTGCGGCGTACGGCCCGGCGTCGAACCCGGCCTGCAACCTCTCGAACTCCGCCCCCGCCAACTCGGCTTCCACCTCGCCGCCGAGCAGCGGCGACTGGCCACGGAAGCGGTGTTCGAGCCACTGGTGGAAACCGATCCCCCAGCGCTGGGCGTCGCTGACCAGGCGGGGCATCGGCCGACGCAGCTCGGCGGCGTAGCCGGCCGGGTCCTTGGCGAGCCGGCCCAGGCCCGTCACGGACAGGTAGTCGGGGAGTCGCGCGGCCCACCGCTCGCGGGCGCTCTCCCGCTCGGCGGCGATCAGGAGGTCGGCCTGGCGATGCCAGGCGGCCGCCTGCTCGGCCTGGTCGAGGCTCAGCGTGTCGGGTGCACGTCCCGCCTCCCCGGCCGCCAGCCTCCCCCGCGCGAGAGCGACCTCCGTCGCCGCTTCCCGGCGCAGGGCCCACGCCTGGGTGTCGCCGACCGCCGGCCACCCGGCCGTCGCCGCGCCACCGAGCAACGGGTTGGCGGCCGGAACCTCCCCGGCCGGGGTGTCGCGCTGGGCGTGCGCGGCCAGCTCGGTGAAGTAGTCGGACGGCTCGCGTGGCTTGACCAGGCCCGGCGCCCACACATGCGTGCTGGCCACCAGCAGCTGACGCGCACGCGTCACCGCGACGTAGGCCAACCGGTCCTCGCCCAGCCGTTGCTGCCCGGTGAGCCGGGCGCCGAACTCGGCCATCGCCTGATGGTCGACGCTGGTGAGCTGCGGCAGGGCGGCGGCATCGCCGCGGAGCGGGTACGGCAGGGTCGACGCGCTGCGCAGCCAGTTTCCGGTGACCCGGTCGGTGGGGAACACGTCGGCCGCGAGACCCGGGACGAACACGGCGTCCCACTCCAGTCCCTTGGCCTTGTGGACGGTGAGCACCTTCACCGAATCGGCTGCCGACACCACCGCCTGCTCCAGCCCGGTGCCGTACTCCCGCTCGGCGTCGAGGTAGGCCAGCAGCCCGGCCAGTGAGGCGTCCGCGTCGATGTCGGTGTAGTCGGCGACCGCCTGGACGAAGGTGTCCAGCGGTGCGCTGGCGCCGGCAGCCACCGCCTCCAGTTCGACCGCGAGCCCGAGCACGGAGATCACCCGCTGCACCAGCTCGGTGACCGCGTCGCCGGCGTGGCGTCGCAGGAGCCCGAGCTCAGCGGTGAAGGCCGCGAACCGGCTGCGGGCATCCCCGTGGTAGGGCAGGCGTCCCGGGTCGGCCAATGCCTCGAGGAGGCTCGGCACGGCGGCCGGGTCGGTGCCGACCAGCGTGTCATCCACCCCGCGCGGCCCGCTCTCGCTTCCCGTCTCCTCGGGACGCCCGGAGTCACGCGCCGCCGCGAGTTCGCGGGCGCGTCGCCCGAGCAGGGCGAGGTCAGGGATGCCGATCGCCCAGCGCGGTGAGCTGAGCAGCCTCAGGGCGGCCGGGTTCGCCGTGGCGTCGTCGAGGAGCGTGAGCGTCGCGACCACGTCCGCGATCGGCGGCAGTTCGAGGAGCCCGCCCAGGCCGACGATCTCCGCGGGGATGTCGCGAGCCGACAACTCGGCCCAGATGTCCGCCACCTGGCTGTTGCGCCGGGCGAGCACAGCGATGTCGGACCAGCCATTCACGGCACCGGTGCCGTGCAGCCCGGCCACGCGGTCGGCGAGCGCGGCGACCTCGTCCGGCCAGGTCACGAACGCAGCCGTCTCCACCCGCCCGGGCGGCGTGCCGGGCGGCGCCACCAGGTCGAGGTCGAGCCCGTGGGCGACGAGGGCCGGCTCGGCGCGGGCGGGAGCGGCCAGGCGGTTCGCGGCGTCCAGGACGTTCTGGCCGCTGCGACGGTTCACGGTGAGCGCGTAGCCCGTCGCCGGCTCGCCGCCGACCTGCGGGAACTGGGTGGCGAAGTCGAGGATGTTGCTGGCTGCCGCACCTCGCCAGCCGTAGATGGCCTGGCACGGGTCGCCGACAGCGGTCACGGCATGACCGCGTCCCGATGAGGGCGCGGAACCGGAGAAGAGGCCGCGCAGGAGGGTGGCCTGCGCCGCCGAGGTGTCCTGGTACTCGTCGAGGAGCACCACCGAGAACTCCTCGCGGAGCGCTGCGGGCACGGCCGGCACCTCGACGGCGAGTCGCGCCGCCGCCGCCATCTGGTCGGCGAACTCCACGTACCCGAGCCCGGCCTTCAGCTCCTCGTAGCGGACAACGAGAGTGGCCAGTTCCAGCCGCTCCGCCATCGCTGCGCGCGCAGTCTGCAGGGCGGCGTACACCTGCCCGCGCGGGTTGCGCGGCGCGCGCTGGAGCGCGGCCTCGAAGACCGCGGCCTGGTCGGCCAGGTCGAGCGGGTCGACCAGGTGCGATCGCAATTCGGACGACAGCTCCAGCAGTCGCTGCGTCACCGAGGCGGGACGCAGTCTCGACAGCTGGGTCAGCCCGGGGGTGTCGGCCACCACGCGCGCGGCCAGCCGGAAGCGGGCTGCTCCCGTGATCATCCGCGCGTCGCCCTCGATGCCGAGCATCAGCCCGTGCTCGGCGACGAGCCTCCCCGCGAACGCGTCGTAGGTGAGGATCAGCTCCTCACCCGCCTCCTGGTCGTCGCTGAGCACCCCGGCCTGGTGGAGGGCGCGCCGGACGCGCCCGCCCAGTTCGCCGGCAGCCTTCCGGGTGAAGGTGAGACCAAGGACCTGCTCGGGCCGCACCTGACCGGACCCGACCAGCCACACCACACGCGCAGCCATCACAGTGGTCTTGCCCGAGCCGGCTCCGGCAATGATCACGGCCGGCTCGAGGGGCGCGGTGATGGCGGACAGCTGCTGGTCGGAGAATCCGATGCCGAGGGCGTGGCTCAGCTGGGTGGGATCGGTGAGCCTCATCGCAGCACCTGCTCGCCGCGTCCGGACGCCGGGCAGCTGGTGGCGAAGGCGCAGGTACGGCAGTGCCCGCCGGGAGTCGCCGGGTAGCTCCCCTCCGCGACGACCCGGGCTGCGGTCGCGACCCGGTGGTGCACCCAGCTGGGGTGGTCCTGCTCCTCGGAGTCGGTGCCCAGGTACGGGACGCTCGCCAGCGACGCCTGGCCGAACTCGCGCGGCAGGTCCTCCGGCTTGTCGGGCAGCCGAAGGTAGACGGCCGCCGCACCCGCCGGCCTGGCGTGACCGGCCGCCACCGCATCGAACCCACCCGACGCCACCGCGAGCTGGTAGATGCCGAGCTGTTCGAGCCCGGCGATCGCCGCCTTCGTGGGAACTGACCGGGACGTCTTGAAGTCGACCACCCGAAGCCCGTCGGAGGTCGCCTCCAGCCAGTCGACCTTGCCGTCGAGCACGACCTCGAGACCGTCGACACCCAGCCGCAGTTCGAACGGCACCTCCACTCCCACCAGCTCCGCGTCCCGCACCCGGCGCCACGACAGGAAGCGGGCGAGGCCCAACTCCACCTCGACGCGTTCGGTGGCCGACAGCCAGGCGGCCTCGAAGCGCAGCCGGTGCCACACCTGGTCGAGCTGGCCGCGCAACTCGGCGATGCCCCAGCCCTCGGCGACGGCGCGTTGCACCAGCAGGTGGATCAGTGACCCGAGGGAGGCGGCGAGCCCTGGCTCCCCTTCCCCCCGTGCCTCCCGGGACAGGAAGTAGCGCCGCGGGCAGGTCAGCACGCTCGACACCTGGCTCGGGCTGAGCCGTACCACCGCGCCGGCAGCCAGGGGTTCGGGACGGCTGCTCAGCTCGCGCACGCCCCACCACCCGGACGGGTCGGCGGCCGGCGCCAGAGGACGCCCGGTGTCGTCGGTGGCGTCCGCGAGACGCGCCAGCTCGGACGTGGCCGCGGCGCGCAGGCCGTCCGGTGTGGCCGGATCGGTGGCCCAGCGCCGCAGTTCGGCGGCCAGCGCGGGGAGGGTGAGCGCCGGCCGTCCCCGGTCAGGCGACTGCGCCGGCACGCCCAGTTCCGCCAGGAACCGGGATGGTGTGTCCGCTTCGCCCTCTGTGCCGGCCGCCGCGGTCACCACGAGCCGTGCGCGTGCGCGCGAGCACGCCAGGTGGAACAGGCGCCGCTCCGCGGCGAGCAGGTCACGGTGGTCGGTGACGCCGCCGAGGCCGGCGGAGGTGAGCATGGCCGCGTCCAGCACGGTGCTGACGCGGCGTCCGGCAGGCCAGACACCCTCCTGCACGCCGGCGACGACGACCAGGTCCCACTCCCGCCCCCGTGCCCGGTGCGCGGTGAGCACCTGGACACCCCGCCCACGCAGCCGTGACTCGCGTTCGTGGTCGGCGGGAATCTGCTGGCCGGCGAGCTCGGCGAGGAACGCACGGACGCCACCGGCACCGCCACGCCGATCGGCCTGTGCCGCAGCCTCGAAGAACGCGCACAGGGCATCCAGGTCGGCGTCGGCGCGGCTGCCCAGCGCACCGCCGGAGCCGGACTCCCGCCGCAGCTGCGATGGCCACGACGTGCCCTGCCACAGCGCCCAGGCGACCACGTCGACCGGTGAGCCGCCGTCCATCCGTCGCCGCGCGTCTGCGAGCACCCCGAGGAGCAGCCGGAGGCGCTCGACCACGGGCGTCTCCTCCGCGCGCGCCAGCCAGCCGGGTTCGTTCACGGCGGCGGCGAGCTGGTCGGGCAGGGTGATGGGGACCGCGCGGTCCTGGGCCCGCCGCCACTGCCGGGCCAGCCGGCGCAGTCCGAGGGCGTCGAAGCCGGCGAGCGGCGAGGTGAGGAGGCGGACGGTCTCGTCTGGCGCGACCCGTCCGGCTGCGGTGATCTCGAGCGCGAGCAGCAGCGGACGCACGGCGGGCGCCTGCGCGAGCGGGATCTCGTCCCCGGCCACCTCCACCGGCACTCCGGCCGAGGTGAGCGAGCGGACGATGGGGCCGAGCTGGCGGCGCCCGGACCGCACCAGCACCGCCATCTGGCCGTACTCGATGCCCTCCAGCAGGCGCGCCCGACGCAGTTCGGCAGCGATCGCCGCCGCCTCATCGGCCTCGCCGGCGCAGGTCAGCACGCGCACGTCGCCCCGAGCAGAGGCCGCGACCGCCCCGCGCGCATCGCTGCCCGAGGGACGCGGCAGTCGCGCCCTGATGCCGTCCACGGCCTCCGCGATCCGGCCGCCCAGGCGATGGCCCGCGAGCAACTCGACCCGCCGGGCCGGCGCGTCCGGCCGGCTGAAGAACCGCTCGAAGTCCGCCACGGCGCGTGGGCTGGCCCCACGGAACGTGGAGCTGGCACTGTCGGGGTCGGCCACGGCAAGGACGGCGGCACCTCCCCCGGCCAGCGTGGCCGCAAGGCCGATCTGTGCCGGGTCCAGCTCGGTGAAGTCGTCGATGAGGACCGCACCGATCTCGCCGGTGACCGCAGCGAAGACCTCCACGTCGGTGAGCAGCAGCCGGACGCGGTGCACCAGCTCGGCGTAGTCGAGCACCCCTTCCGCGTCCAGCACGTCGAGGTACTCGGCGAAGAAGCGGCCCAGCGCCGTCCACTCCGGGCGGCCGGCCTCCTCGCCGAACTGGACGAGGTCCTCCGGCTCGAGGCCGAGTTGCCGCGTGCGCGCGAGCGCGGCCCGTACCTGTGCGGCGAAGCCACGGGTGCCGAGGGCGTGGCGCAGGTCAGCCGGCCACACGGTCGGCCCCGATCCCGCCAGCAGCTCCCGCACCCGGTACTCCTGCTCGGGCGCGGCCAGCAGCCGCAGGTCGGGGCGGCCCGCGAACCTCTGCCACAGCGACCGGCACAACGAGTGGACGGTGGTCACCGGCGGCTGCCAGGCGCCGCTGCCCAACTCGGCGGCGACCACGTTGCGCAGCGAACTCGCCGCGGTGCGGCTCGCAGCGAGGACCAGCGGCGCGCGCCCGCCCGCCCTGCACCCCGCGACCGCCGCATGGGCGACCAGCGTGGTCTTCCCCGTTCCGGGCCCGCCGAGCACCAGCAACGGCCCCGACCACCCGGAAAGGACCGCCGACTGCTCCGGACCGGGCGGGGGCAGGATCGTCACGCGGACTATGCAACCACCTTCCGCCGACACCGCCCTCCCCCGCCCCACGAGCCGTGAGCGTGGAGCTGATGCCGCCGGTCCACTCACCGCGTGCGAGGGATCAGCAATTGACGAACCTGCCCGGACCCCGGGATGTATAGCTTGGCTATGTAACGTGGCCGGGTGACCTCGACGTTCCCCCTGGGCGACGACCTCCTGCGGAGTGTCGCCCGCCTGAACCGCTGGGCCAGCAGGAGCGCCGGAATGGGCGTCCCGTCCGCTTCGGCGCGGCTGTTGGCCCTGCTCGAGGACGGCGGCCCGATGCGGGTCGGAGACCTCGCGCACGCCGACCACAGCAGCCAGCCGACGGCGACAGCGGGCGTCCGCCGGCTCGAGGCGGCCGGTTGGGTCGAGCGCACCGCAGACCCGCGCGACGCCCGTGCCAGCGTCGTGCGCCTCACCCGCTCGGGACGGGCCGCGCTCGAGCGGGCCCGGCGGGCACGGGCCGCGGCCCTGGAGCCGGTGCTGGAGGACCTCACCCGACGCGACCCGCAAGCCAGGGAACGGGTGGTCGCTGCCGTGGCGGTCCTCGGCGACCTGCTCGCCATCGCCGGCCGGCCCGAGGGCCGCGCCCTCGACCACCTGATCTGACGAAGAAGACCCGAGAGGCAACCCACCCCATGCTGCGTCAATCCCGAACCGTCTGGTCCGTCGCCTTCGCGTGCGTGATCTCCTTCATGGGTATCGGCCTCGTCGATCCCATCCTGAAGCCCATCGCAGAGGAGCTGGGCGCCGGCCCGTCCGAGGTCTCGCTGCTGTTCACCAGCTACATGGCGGTGATGGGCTGGCGATGCTCGGCACCGGCTGGCTCAGCACGCGTCTCGGCGCCAAGCGGACGCTGCTGCTCGGCCTGGTCCTGATCGTCGCCGGCTCCGCCCTGGCGGGCAGCCAGGACGGCATCGCCGGCATCGTCGGCTTCCGTGCACTCTGGGGGCTGGGCAACGCACTGTTCATCGCCACGGCCCTGGCCACGATCGTCAACGCGGCGTCCGGCTCGGTGGCGCAGGCGATCATCCTGTACGAGGCCGCACTCGGCGTCGGCATCGCGACCGGACCGCTCCTGGGCGGCTGGCTCGGCAGCATCGGCTGGCGCTGGCCCTTCTACGGGGTGGCCGTCCTGATGGCACTCGCCTTCGTCGCGGTGCTGACCACACTGCCCGCCACGCCGCCACCCGCCGTCGCCGCCCGGCTGTCGGCCCCCCTGCGCGCGCTCCGCGACCGTGGCCTGCTCACCGTCGGCGTCACCGCACTGCTGTACAACTTCGGCTTCTTCACCCTGCTCGCCTTCACCCCGTTCCCCTTGGGCATGGGGGCGCAGCAGATAGGCCTCATCTTCTTCGGCTGGGGCGTCCTGCTGGCGGTCACGTCCGTCTTCGTCGCACCGTGGCTGCAGCGACGCTTCGGCACGATGCCGGGCATCGGGATCGCCCTGGTCGGCTTCGCCGCCGTCCTGTTCACGATGGGCACCTGGGCGGACCGCAAGCCGGTTCTCGTGGTCGGCGTCATCCTCGCCGGCGCCTTCATCGGGGTCAACAACACCCTCATCACCGAGACGGTGATGAAGATCGCGCCGGTGGAACGCAGCGTCGCCTCGGCCGCGTACAGCTTCGTACGCTTCGGTGGTGGCGCGATCGCCCCATGGCTCGCCGGGACGCTCGGCGAGCGCTCCGCCCGGCTCCCGTTCCTCGTCGGTGCCGGGGCCGTGGCCGCGGCGCTGCTCGTCCTGCTCACGGCGGCGCCGCGGCTGGCCGCGCTGGACGCCGCGCACACCCGCCTCGAGCCGCTCGACGAGGCCGAGGCGGTGGGTGTCGGGGACGCCTGAAACCGGCGTCCTCCAAGGCATTCGGCCGGTGGCCCACCGGGCCGGGTGCCCCGCTGCGGCTCCGCCCTCGGGGTTGCCCCGGGCTGCTCCCCGAACCGGTGCCAGCACCTGCCTCCGGACTCGCGCCGACCGGCGTGTTCGCGGCTACATTGGGGGCCAACGCCTAGCAACCGAGAGGTTCCCCGATGTCTACACCCGCGCAGCCGTCCAGCCAGGGACAGGCCGTCCAGCTCGCGCCCCCGGACATGCTCACGCTGACCGCGCCGGCCGCCCCGCCCGTCGTCACCACCACCCAGGCCCCGGCGATGGCGCCGCAGGTGGCCGCCGCACAGGTCCCGGTGCTCGACGCGAAGGTGAACGACTTCCTCACCGCGCTCAACTCGGCCGAGGAGAACTCCCCGACCTTCTCCGCACAGGCGGACGCGGTGCGCAGCATGGGGGACGCCGACATCCGCAAGGCCGCGGACACGTCCAACCGGCTGTTGCAGACCCCGGTGCGCGCGATCGAGTCCGGCGGCCTGGCCGACACCTCCAAGGTCGGCAAGACACTGCTCGAACTGCGGCGCACGGTCGAGGACCTCGACCCCGCGCAGGCCAAGGGTGCCAAGGGCTTCTTCGCTCGCCTCAGCGCCGGCAACAAGGTGACCGACTACTTCCGCAAGTACCAGAGCTCGCAGGACCACCTCAACGGCATCCTGCACGCCCTGCGCTCGGGGCAGGACGAACTCACCAAGGACAACGTCGCGCTCAACATGGAGAAGCAGAACCTGTGGGTGGTGATGGGCCGCCTCAACCAGTACGTCTACATCGCCGAGCGCCTCGACGCGCGGCTGTCCGCCCAGATCGCCGAGCTCGAACTGTCGGACCCGGAGAAGGCGAAGGCGCTGAACCAGGACGTGCTCTTCTACGTCCGCCAGAAGCACCAGGACCTGCTCACCCAGCTCGCCGTGTCCATCCAGAGCTACCTGGCGATCGACATCATCATCAAGAACAACGTCGAGCTCATCAAGGGCGTCGACCGTGCGTCCACCACGACCGTCTCCGCCCTGCGGACGGCGGTCATCGTGGCGCAGGCGCTGGGCAACCAGAAGCTCGTGCTCGACCAGATCACCGCGCTCAACACGACCACCTCGGAGATGATCCAGCGGACCTCGGAGATGCTGAAGGAGAACTCGGCCCAGATCCAGGAGCAGGCCGCGTCCTCGACCATCGGGCTGGAGCAGCTGCAGGCGGCGTTCGCCAACATCTACTCCACCATGGACTCCATCGACCAGTTCAAGGTGAAGGCGCTGGACGCGATGTCGGCCACCATCGGCACCCTGGAGACCGAGGTCGCCAAGAGCCGCGCCTACCTGGACCGGGTCGCCTCGCAGGACACCCGGGCGGCCCAACTGCCCACCATCTCGATCGATCGCTGAGGTAGTGGATGGGGTTCTGGGATCGCGTGCTGGGACGGGAGGACCCGCCCGCACCGCCGGCGGACGGCGAGGTGGCCGCCGCGCCGACCGCGCCTGACATCTCCGCGTCCCTCGACGGGGTGGAGCGGCTGGTCGCCGACCCCGCGGTGCCCGGAGTGGTGCGGGCACGCGCCCTCCAGATCACTGCCGCCGTGCGCCGGACGCTGCCGCGACTGGACCTGTTGGGCCTGGGCAGCTACGACTCGTACTCGGTGGTCGCCACCGCCACCGACTACCTGCCCGAGGCGATCGGGGCCTACCTGCGCCTGCCCCGGGACTGGGCGGACTCCCGGCCGGTGGACGGCGGCAAGACCTCGCTGCTGCTGCTGATCGACCAGCTCGACCTCCTCGCGGTGACGATGGACGCGATCTACGACGCCGCGAACACGACGGACGCAGCAGCGCTGATCAGCCACGGACGGTTCCTGCAGGAGCGCTTCGGCCACGCCCACGCACCCGAGCTGAACCTGGCCGTGCCCACCCCGACCGCCCCCGTCGAGCCCGCGACCGACCGCGTCGAGTCCCCCACCGGCACGCCCACGACGAACCAGGACCAGGCATGAGCACCCCGACCCTGTCCAAGGCGCTGGCTGCCCTCGCCGACGCCGCCGCTGCCGCCGGGTTCGACCCGGACGCTGCGGCCGAGGAGGGCCTGGTGCTCTCCGCGGCAGTCTCGGAGTCCAACCGCGGAGCGTTCGTGGACTGGTGCCGTGAGGTGGGCGTGCCCACCTCGGCCGAGGCGTTCATGGACGCGGCCGTCCGCGGACGCCGCTATCGCCGGGCCCCCACGCCGCTGGCCAGCCAGGCGGCCGGGATGCACGGCGCCAGGGCGGGCAGGTACGCGGCCGCCCTCGCCGACGTGTGCCAC
This sequence comes from Actinomycetes bacterium, assembly GCA_023392635.1. Lineage (GTDB taxonomy): Bacteria > Actinomycetota > Actinomycetes > Propionibacteriales > Propionibacteriaceae > Propionicimonas. The sequence continues at coordinate 66,844 of JAEVYS010000108.1, forward strand.
GCCGCTGCCGCGCTCGGCGAGGCGGGTCCGGGCGCGTTCGGTGCCGCCAGCCTCGCCGCCGCGGCGCAGCACCCGTCCGCATCGCCGACGCATCCGTGGTCGGAGGGCGCACCGCGGCGAACGACCGTTCCTGAACCGCCCGTCCCGGCCGACGAGGCCGCGCAGCGTGAGTTCGTCCGCCAGGCGCCGGCGATCCTCAACGAGGTTCTGTCCCGGCTCACGCAGGGCCAGGACCGCCTGCTCGACGTGAGCCGCCTCGACCCGGCCGCGGGCGGCGCGTTCCCCGGCCTCGGCGGGGTGTCCTTCCCGACGCCGTCGGCGTCCGCAGGGCTGCCACCGAACGGGGCGCCCCAGGGCTCCGCGGCGCCGATCGCAGCCGCCCCACCGCCCGAAGAGCCGGTCGAGCCGGAGCCGAAGGAGCCGGAGGAACCGGAGAAGACCGTCGAGGAGTGGCTGGCCGAGCTCGATGAGCTCACCGGCCTGAAGACGGTGAAGGCCGAGATCCGCCGCCAGACCGCCATCCTTCGGGTCGACAGCCTGCGCACGAAGGCCGGGCTGAGGAGCCCGACGATCACGCGGCACCTGATCTTCACCGGCAACCCCGGAACCGGCAAGACGACGGTGGCCCGCCTGGTCGCCGGCATCTACAAGGCCATCGGGCTGCTCAGCAAGGGCCAGCTCGTCGAGGTCGACCGCTCCGAACTGGTGGCCGGCTACCTGGGCCAGACGGCCATCAAGACCGCCGAGGTCACGGCGAAGGCCTACGGCGGGGTGTTGTTCATCGACGAGGCCTACTCGCTCAACGGCGACCAGTACGGCGAGGAGGCGATCAACACCCTGGTGAAGGAGATGGAGGACCATCGCGACGACCTCGTGGTCATCGTCGCGGGCTACCCGGTACCGATGGACGTCTTCATCTCGAACAATCCCGGCCTCGCCAGCCGGTTCCGAACGACCATCATGTTCGACGACTACACCGACCAGGAACTGCGCGACATCTTCACCTCGATGGCGGCGAAGTCCGACTACGACCTCGGCGAAGGCGTGCTCGACGAGTTCTCCCGCCAACTCGACCAGCAGGCCCGCGACGAGAACTTCGGCAATGGCCGCTACGCGCGCAACCTGCTCGAAGCGGCGATCGGACGCCATGCCTGGCGCCTGCGCGAGGTCACCGAGCCGACGCTGGAGCAGTTGCGCACGATCCTCCCCGAGGACCTCGTCGATCCCGATCCCGGCCCGGCGCTGCCCGCGCCGTCAGGGACGGGCAGCCTCGAGCCGCCGGACGCCGCCGGCCCGATCGCGCCGGTCGAGTTCCCGGCCCGGCCCGCGGAGCAGGAATGACCGCACCGGCGGCGCCGACCGCCACGGTTCCGGGCCCGGCGGGCACCGCCGCGTCCCCGCGGCCCTCGGCGACGGTGGTGGAGCGTGCGACTGATCGGCCCGGGGAGCCGGCGGCACCCGCGCCGAGCCGCACCCCCCGGTTCCTGCGACGGCTCCAGGTGCTGGTGGCGCTCGCCGCCGTCCTCGCCGGCGCCCTCGCCACCTGGGTGATCGTCGACCTCCGTGCCGACCTCGCCACGAGCGCCCAAGCGGCCCGGCAGTACGCGACGCTCGGGCAGGTCCACCACGCCCTGAACAGTGCCGCCGACCATGCCGCGCGCAGCGTGCTCGCCGACGAGACGGCCGGCGGGCAACGCGCCAAGGTGGCCGGCGAGGACCTCGCGGCCGCCGCCGGATTGCTCGTCGACGCCGCCCGGGCGCACCCCGAGGACGCGCAGGCCCTCAACGCGATCAGCCAGCAGGTGTCGCGCTACGCCCAGGCGCTCGCTCCGGCGCTGGGTGGGCCGGACCATGCCCGCGCGCTCTCACAGCTCGCTGCGGCCGACACCCAGCTGGACAAGGCCCTGGAGCAGATCGAGACCATGCAGGCGGGGCTGTCGGACCAGGCAGCCGCCCGGCCTCTCACGCAGAGCTGGGCGATCGTCGTCTGGCCCCTGGTCGCCGGATTGGCGGTCGTGGTCTGGGCCTCCTGGGCGCTGGCCCGGCTGAGCCACCGGGTGGTGAACCTCGGCGTGGCCGGCACCGCGCTCGCGATCGTGCTCGTGGCGACCATGGCGCTCGGCGCCCAGGCGAGTGCAGCGGACGCCTTCCGGGTGAGCCGCACGGAGCAGTTCGCCTCGGTCGTGAACACCGCCGCGGCGGTCGACGGGCTGGACCGGGCCCAGCGCGTGCTGACCAGCGCGGTGCTGCGCCAGTCCTGGGGATCCGGTCCCGACGGCGACTACGCCGACGCGCTCGCCGGCGCACGGAAGGCCGCCGCCGCAGAGGCGCTGCCCAGCCTGAGCAGCTACGACGCGGCCAAGGTCGCCCTGGCCACGCAGATGACGAAGCGGGACTGGGCGGGCGCGGCGAAGTCGCTGAACGCCACGAGCGACACCGCGCTGGACAGCCTCGCCGACGAGTTCCGCCAGGCGGCCGGCAGCAGGACATCCGCCTCGCTGGCAGAGGCCGAGGCGGCACCGCGCGGGGCCGGCAACGTGATGGCGGCGCAACTGGTCTTCGCGATCCTCTTCGCCCTGGCCGGAGCAGCCCTTGGGGCCCTCGGCATCGATCGCAGACTTCAGGAGTACCGATGACCACCACAGCGCCGGCAGCCCCCGGCCAGCTCGGCGTCGCCGCGCGTCCGGCAGAGCTGATGGAGTACCTCCGCCGCCTGGACTCCTGGCTCGCCGAGCGCCGGGCCGAACTCGACTCGCTCGACGAGCAGATCGTCGGGGCGGGCCGCCAGGCCGAGCTCACCGGTGACATGGCCCTCGCGCTGGCGCTGTGGCAGGCCGCCAAGACCCGCCAGAACCTCCTGCTCGCGACCTGGGACTCCGGCCGGGTGGGCCCCCAGGAGCTCGACCGCCTCTCCGCCCTCATCTGGGGCCGCCTGGACACGGGCAGCAGCGAGGTCGCCCAGCTCCAGTCCATGTCCGTGTCGCTCCCGGAGGCCGGGCGGTTGTGCGACGCCCTGGTCGCCCAGCTGCGCACCCGCCTCAACACCGACCCGAACGCCGAGCAGCAGCAGATCCGGCTGCGCGACCTCAGGGCACAGCTGGAGCGCATCCGCGAGCAGGCCGCCCTCGAGCCGCCTGCCCTCGCGCCGGCGGCCCAGTCCCGGCTGGCCGGCCTGGTGGCCCGCCACGCAGACCTCGCGGCGAAGCGCACCCGCGGCGGCGACATCGCCGGCTCCCTGGGCACCCTGGAGATCGATGCCGCCCACCTCGAGCGCGACCTCATCGTCGGTGCCGCGCAGCGCCGGGAAGGGCGTGACCTGCTCGTGCGGGCGCGCGAGGAACTGGCCGGTACCCAGGCCAGGGAGAAGGCCGTCCGGAGCCTGGCCGCCCAGGTGTCGGCCGCGGTGTGGCCGGTCCCCGATGCCGTCATCCCCAGCGTCGCCGGCCTGGGCCCGGTCCCGAACACGCGCACGGCCCTGGTCGGCTACGTCGACGGGCTGACCCGGCTGGACGCCCAGCTCGCCGACGTGCAGGCCGAGCTGTCCCGCGCACTGGGCGACCGGGACGCCGCGGCGGCGCAACTGGCCGCCCTGCGCACGAAGGCGTCGGCCCTCGGACAGTCCACCCAGCCGCTGCTACGGCAGCTGGACGACGTGCTCGGGTCGGCTCTCTCGGCCACGCCGGTCGTCGTCCCCGTGGTGCGCCAGCTCCTCGCCGCCTACACCGCGCAGCTGGACCACCTCTCGCGGAGCCGGTCATGAAGTGCCGCCAGCCGGGGTGCACCGGCACGATCGTCGACGGCTACTGCGACGTCTGCGGGATGCCGGGGGCCACGATGCCGGTCGGGATTGCCGTGGCGGGCAGCCGGCCGGCCACCCGTCCCAGCGGCAAGTGCCGCCAGCCGGGCTGCCCGGGGAACATCGTCGACGGCTACTGCGACGTCTGCGGCTCGCCCGACGTGGTCGCCACGCCGTCCGCGCCGTCCTCGCCGGGCTCCACGTCGGTGACCCGCACCTCGATCCACCTCGGCTCGACAGCGCTCGGCTCGGCCCGTGCCACCTCCTTCGGCGGGAGACCGACGCGCCACACGAGTTCCGAACGGCTCACCACCGGCCGGATCGGGGCCGGCCTCACCCGCGTACCGCCCGCGCCGGCGATCGATCCGGCGAAGGCCGTGCTCACCAATCCCGAGGTCCCCCTGGACGCCCGGGTGTGCCCCCGGTGCGGGGCGAAGGTCGGCCAGGGCGCGGAGAACGTCGCGTCCCGTTCGGAGGGCTTCTGCCCCGCGTGCGGGTCGCCCTACTCGTTCACCGTGAAGCTCAGGCCCGGCGACGTGGTGGCGAACCAGTACGAGGTGGTCGGGGCCCTCGCGCACGGCGGCATGGGGTGGATCTACCTGGCCAAGGACCGCAACGTGTCGGAGCGCTGGGTGGTGCTGAAGGGCCTGCTGAACACCGGGGACGCCGACGCCCTGGCTGCGACCATCGGCGAGCAGCGCTTCCTCGCCCGGGTGGAGCACCCGCAGATCGTGGCCATCTACAACTTCGTGACCCACGACGACGCCGGCTACATCGTGATGGAGTACGTCGGCGGGCGCTCGTTGAAGCAGCTGCTCAAGCAGCGCATGACCACGAACAACGGCGAGGCGAACCCCCTGCCGGTCGACCAGTCGCTGGCCTTCCTGATCGAGATCCTGCCCGCGCTGGGCTACCTGCACGAACTCGGCCTGCTGTACTGCGACTTCAAGCCCGACAACGTGATCCAGGTCGGCGACTCGCTCAAGCTGATCGACCTCGGCGGGGTGCGCCACATCGGCGACGAGGACTCCGCCATCTACGGCACGGTCGGCTTCCAGGCCCCGGAGGTGGCGACCCTGGGCCCGTCCATCGCCTCCGACATCTTCACCGTCGGCCGCACGCTGATGGTGCTCAGTGCGGAGGTGCCCGGCTACCAGGGGGAGTTCGAGTCCCGGATCCCGCCGGCGGAACAGCTGCCGGCCTTCGCCGAGCACGACTCGCTGTACCGCCTGCTGCTGAAGTGCTGCGCCGCCGACCCGAACGACCGGTTCACCTCCGCGGAGGAGCTGCGCCTGCAGATGCTGGGGGTGCTGCGCGAGGTGGTGGCCAGCGGCACGCCGGGTGTGGCGATCACCGCGGCGTCGTCCGTGCTGTTCGAGCCGCCCACCGTCGCCGGGGAGCGCACCGGCCAGCAGTTGCCGCGCCTGCGCCCCGATCCGACCGACCCGCAGGCGGCCTGGCTGTCGCGGATCAGCGCGGACGACCCGGTGCAACGGCTCGCCGCGCTGTCGGCACCGCCGGCGCTCTCGGCGGAGGTGCTGCTCGCCCGGGGGCAGGCGGCCCTGGAGGCCGGCAACCCCAAGCTGGTCGACGAGTGCGTCCGCCAGCTCCTCGCCAACGATCCGTGGGAGTGGCGCGCGGTCTGGCTCGCCGGCCTCCGTGCCCTGCAGAGCCGTGACTACGGCACCGCCCAGAGTTCGTTCAACGCCGTCTACGGGCAGGTGCCGGGAGAGCTGGCGCCCAAGCTCGCGCTGGCCCTGGCGTGTGAGCTCGGCGGCGAACTCGACATCGCGGAAGTGCTCTACCGCACCTGTGCCAGCACGGACGCGTCCTACGTCACCCCGGCGGCCTTCGGCCTGGCCCGCGTCCGTGCGGCCCGCAACGACCTGCCGGGATCGCTGGCCGCACTGGAGCTCGTGCCGAGCACGTCGCGCGGCTATCCGGAGTCGCAACGCCTGAAGGCCCGGCACCTGGTCACCCTCGCCACCGATGCCGCGGGGCTCGGCGAGGCGCTCTCGGCCCTCACCCAGGCCAGGCTCGATCCGCTCACCGAGGCGCAGTACCGCGTCCAGCTGTACGAGCGGGCGCGCAACCTCGCCGGTGACGGACCGCTGCGCTTGGGCACGGAGACCCTCACACGCCCGATGCTGCGCGACCGGCTGGTCAGCGCCTACCTCGACCTCGGTCGGCTCACCGAGGATCCCGCGTTGCGGGCCGGCTACGTCGACCTCGCGAACTCCCTGCGTCCCTGGAGCTTCCTGTGACCGATTCCGAATGGCCGCTGCTGCCGGCCGAGGGGCAGGGGGAAGCGCCCCCTGCCGCCCCCACCGTCGCGATCTGCCCCGAGTGCGGCCGGCCGGTCGATCCTGCGGCGTGGTTCTGCGAGGCCTGCGGGAACCCGCTGGTTCCGACGGCACCGGGAGGAGCCGTCCCCGCCCCGAACCCGGACGCGCCGTCGGCCCAGACCCGCCGCCTGGGCGTGCGTGCCAGCGAGCAGGCTCGGTGCACCGCCTGCGGTGGCACCATCGGCCCGGACGGCTACTGCCAGACCTGTGGGGCCAAGGCGCCCAGTCCCCGTGACCACTTCAGCGCGTTCCCCGCCGACTGGGTGGGCGGGGTGTGCGACCGGGGGGTCCAGCACTTCCGCAACGAGGATGCGCTCGGCCTGTGGGCGTCGGGCGACCGGGCAGTGCTCGTGGTGTGCGACGGGGTCTCCACGAGCGTCGACTCCGATGTCGCGGCGCTGGCGGCCGCCGAGCGCGCCAGGGACGTGCTGGCGAACCGTGTCGAGCCGGGCCTGGACGCCTCCGACGAGGTCGTCGCCCAGGCACTGGCCGAGGCCGTCACCCAGGCCAACCAGGCGGTCGTGGCCACCACCGCGGCGGACACGAGCAACGCGGCCTCGGCGACGTTCGCCGCTGCGGTCGTGGCCGGCGACCGCATCCACTACGCCAACCTGGGCGACTCCCGCGTCTACCTCCTGGGCGCGACCGAGCGGTTGCTGCTCAGCCTGGACGACTCGATGGCGCAGGCGTTCATCTCCGAGGGGATGCCACGCGCCGAGGCGGAGGCACTGCCACGGGCCCACGCGATCACCAAGTGGCTGGGACGCGACGCCGTCGACACGACCCCGCGCACCGGCGCGCACCCGGTCACCGGACCCGGCTGGGTGGTGGTGTGTTCCGACGGGCTGTGGAACTACGCCTCCAGCCCGGACGCCCTCGCCGAACAACTCGACGCGGCTCTCGCTGCGGCCCCGACACCGGTCGGCGCGGCGCAGAAGCTGGTCGAATGGGCCAACGCCCAAGGTGGCCACGACAACGTCACGGTGGCGCTCGCCCGGGTCCCCGCACCTGCCCCTCCGGCCGCCCCGGAGGCGCCCGGAACACCCGTTAGTCTGGGAGCGGCCGCCCCGGAAGAGAAGGAGTCCCCCGAGCATGGCTGAGTTCACCTCCGCCGTCTACCAGAACGAGTTCCTGCCCGATGGCGGCACCGACGTCAACGCGATCGTCACGATCACCTGCAGCGGCGCCGGATCGGCCGGGCGCACCGGCAGCGGCGACGCCGGCGAGATCGTGGTGGTCGACACCTCCGGGTCCATGGGGGTGGCGAACATGAACGCCGCGAAGCAGGCGGCGATGATCGCGCTCGACAACATCCTGGACGGCACCTACTTCGCGGTCGTGGCGGGCAACCACAAGGCGTACCTCGCCTACCCGATGGTGCAGACCGGCGCCGGCATGGTGCGGATGGACGCCCGGACGCGCGCGGAGGCCAGGCGGGCGATCAGCTTCTTCCGCGCCGAGGGCGGCACCGCGATGGGCACGTGGCTGAACCTGTGCAAGGCCCTGTTCGCGTCCATCCCCGGCGGACTCGCCCAGAAGCACGTGATCCTGCTGACCGACGGCGAGAACCACAACGAGACCGCTGCGCAGCTCGACGCCGCGATCGCGAATTGCGCCGGGGACTTCCAGGTGGACGCGCGCGGGGTCGGCGTCGACTGGAAGGTGGCGGAGATCCGCAAGATCGCCCAGGCCATGCTGGGGACGGTCGACATCATCGGGGACCCGGGCCAGATGAGCGCGGTCTTCGCCGAGCTGATGCGCAACTCCATGGCCCGCGGGGTCGCCAACGCCGAACTCCGGGTGTGGATCCCCCAGGGCGCGCAGGTGCTGTTCATCCGCCAGGTGTCCCCCACTGTCGAGGACCTGACCCACCGGGGCACTCCGGTGAACCAGCTCACCATGAGCTACCCCACGGGCGCCTGGGCCGACGAGGAGCGCGACTACCACGTGGCGGTGCGGCTCGCCGCGAAGTCCGTGGGCCAGGAGCAGCTCGCCGCGCGCGTGCAGCTGGCCGTGGGCACCGACCTCCTCACGCAGGGCCTGGTGAAGGCCAAGTGGTCCTCCGACACCAACCTGACGGCACAGATCAACCCGGAGGTGGCGCACTACACCGGCCAGGCCGAACTGGCCCAGGTGATCCAGGAGGGCCTCGCGGCGAAGGCCGTCGGGGACGAGGCGACGGCCACCACCAAGCTCGGGCGAGCGGTACAGCTGGCCACCGAGAGCGGCAACGCGGAGGCGACAGCCAAACTCCGGAAGGTCGTCGACATCGCCGACGCCCGTACCGGTACCGTGAAGCTGAGGAAGGCCGTGGACAAGGCGGACGAGATGGCCCTGGACACGGCATCGACGAAGACGACGCGAATCAGGGGCTGACGCATGCCGATCTGTCCAGCCGGGCACCAGACACAACAGAGCGACTTCTGCGACATCTGTGGCCTGCCGGTCCCGGGCGGCCAGACCGGAATCCCCTCCGCGCCACCTCCCCTCGTGGCCGCATCCCCGGTGATCTGCCCGAACTGCCAGACCCCGAACGTGGCCGACGCCCTGTTCTGCGAGGCCTGCGGCTACGACTTCACCACCGGCACCATGCCCGCTCCGGTTGCGTCCGCCGTGCTGCCGGGGCCGACGCCGGCTGTGGCGGCGCAGCCCACGCCGTCCGACCCGGTCCTGGTGGACGCGATCCTCGGTCCGTCCGGGGACGCGGCGCAGGCCGCCGCTGACGCGTCCGAGCCGGCGACCGACCCCGTGAGCGGAGACGACGCGCACGCGGCGCTCGCGGCCGACCCGACGGATCCTTCGGCAGCCGGGACGCCCGGCGCCGCCGGCGCCGAACCGGGCGCCGTCGCGCAGGCCCGTCCCGCGGTGGAGTGGGTGGCCGAGCTGTGGATCGACCCCGACTGGTACACCGCGCAGGGCTCGACGGACCCGCTGCCGTCACCGGGGCTGCCCGACATCGTGCCGTTGGTCAAGGAGAGCAATCTCGTCGGGCGCGTGTCGCACAGCCGGGGGATCTTCCCCGACGTCGACTGCGAGCTCGACACGGGCTGCAGCCGCCGCCACGCGATGCTCACCACCGACGGCACCCGCTGGTGGATCGAGGACCTCAACTCGGCCAACGGCACCTTCGTCGGCGCCGCGGCCGGCCCGCTCCCGGCCATGCCGATCCCGCAGGGCCGGGTGGAGTTGAGCCCCGGCCAGCGCATCTACGTCGGCGCGTGGACGCGGATCGTGATCCGCCGTGCCACCGACGACGAGAAGGAAGCCTTCGCCGGCTGACCCCTCGCCCCTTCCGAACCGCTCCGGCGCTTCCCGCGGGACAGGCTCGGCGTCCGCGGCATGCGGCCAGTTGCGCTGTCGGCGTACGGGCAGCGGCCCGCGGCGGGCGCGCTGGTAGCGTGAACGAGCGTTCATCTGCGAGGAGGAAACGGTGGAGATCAAGATCGGCATTCAGCACGTCGCCCGCGAGTTGACGGTGGAGACCGAGGCGTCGGCGGCCGAGGTGGAGGCCGACCTCCGCAAGGCGCTCACCGACGGCACCATGATCTCGCTCACCGACGAGAAGGGCCGGAAGGTGCTCGTGCCGGCCGACAAGGTCGCCTACATCGACCTCGGCCAGGAGAAGACCCGCGCGGTCGGCTTCGGCTCCCTGTGAGCCGCGCGGCCCGGGAGCCGCGCGTCATTGCCCCGTCGTCCCCTCGCTGTTAGCGTTGCGGGAGCGCCGAGTGGCGCCCCAGCCCGGCTGGAAGGAGGTCGTGAGATGTCACCCACTGTCCGTGGGCCGTTCGCGAACGCCCATTCCGCCGAGGCTCCCGTCGCCTGAGACGCGCGGGTGCCTCTTCCTGAGGAGAACCACCCGTGCACGACGCACTTCCCGTCCCCGTCCCGTGGGGCGAGCTTTCCTATCGCGAGCTGTCCGAGAGGCTCGCGCCTGACCAGCGCTGGTCCACCTGGGGGTCGGTCGAACGATCCTCGCGCGGCCCGCGCCCGTGGCCGGACTGGCTGGTCACGTCCGCCGCAGCCCTCGACACCGAGCTCGGCACCGTCAAGTCCGGCAAGGAGGCGGACGTCGTCCTCGTCGAGCGCGCCGTCCCCGACGAGCCCGGCCAGTCCTGCCTCCTGGCGGCCAAGCGCTACCGCGACAACGACCACCGGGCCTTCCGTCGCGACGCCGGCTACACCGAGGGACGCCGCGTCCGCAACAGCCGCGACACCCGCGCGATGGCCCGGGGTACCAGCTTCGGGCACTCCGTGGCGGCCGGACTGTGGGCACGGTCGGAGTGGACGGCACTGGTCCGGCTGTTCGAGGCCGGCGTGCCTGTGCCCTATCCGGTGCAGCTGGACGGCACCGAGATCCTGATGGAGTTCATCGCCGCCGGGGACTCCGCCGCGCCACGGCTGCAGCAACTGCGTCCGTCCGCCGGCCGGCTCGCGGCGCTGTACGACCAGTTGGTCACCGCGCTGCGCACGCTCACCGGTCTCGGCCTGGTCCACGGCGACCTGAGCCCGTACAACACCCTGGTCGCGGGAGCGGACGATCCCGAGCCGAGGCTGGTCATCATCGACGTCCCGCAGCTGGTCGACCTGGTGGCCAACCCGAACGCCGTGGAGTTCCTGCACCGTGACTGCACCAACATGGCGCAGTGGTTCAGCGCCAGGGGCCTGCCGGTGGACGCCGACGAGCTGCTCGCCGACCTCCTCGCCCACGCCTGGTGACCTCCATTCCGGCGCGCTGTGAGCCAACCGTTGGCATCAACGGCCAACTCACGGCGTGGCCGGGGTCGGGCTCGCGAGAGGGCTGCCGAGGCATCCGGGGGCGGGCACGCTAGACTGAGCTCGCGCACGCCTGTTCGCGTGCGCCTGCCTCGAGCGGGCCTGACAGCGCCGCCGGCAGTCCCGGAACTCCTGCGCCGTGCTCGGCCGCAGTGACTACAGAAGGCACGACCCTGATCGAAACCAGCCACGACCACCTGCCCAAGGCCGACCCGAAGCACACGTTCGCCGACCTGGGTGTCATTCCCGAGATCACCGAGGCGCTCGCGAAGCTGAGCATCGTCCACCCGTTCCCGATCCAGTCGCTCGCGTTGCCGATCGCGCTGGCCGGCACCGACATGATCGGCCAGGCCCGCACCGGCACCGGCAAGACGCTGGCATTCGGCATCAGCCTGCTCCAGCGCATCAGCGTGCCCACCGATCCGGGCTACGCCGATTTGAAGGCTCCGGGCAAGCCCCAGGCCCTCGTCATGTGCCCCACCCGAGAACTCGCGCTCCAGGTGGCCCGTGACCTCGACGACGCCTCCAGCGTGCGCCGCGCCCGTGTCCTCACCGTCTACGGCGGCGTCGGGTACGAGAGCCAGCTCGATTCGCTGTCCACCGGTGTCGACGTGGTCGTGGGCACCCCGGGACGGTTGCTCGACCTGGTCAACCGGCGCTCCCTCGACCTGTCGCACGTGGCGGTCCTCGTTCTCGACGAGGCCGACGAGATGCTCGACCTCGGCTTCCTGCCCGACGTCGAGCGACTGATCAGCAAGACCCCGAAGAGCCGCCAGACGCTGCTGTTCTCCGCCACCATGCCTTCGGCCATCGTCGCGCTGTCCCGCATGCACCTCAACCAGCCGGTGAACGTGCGTGCCGAGACCCACGACTCGCAGCTCACCGTGCCCGACACCACCCAGTGGGTGTACCAGGCGCACGACCTCGACAAGCCCGAGATCGTCGGACGCATCCTCCAGGCGCCCTCCTGCACCCGCACGATGATCTTCACCCGCACGAAGCGGGCGGCGCAGCGGCTGGCCGACGAGCTCGTCGACCGCGGCTTCGAGGCCACCTCCATCCACGGCGACCTCAACCAGGTGGCCCGGGAGAAGGCGCTGAAGAAGTTCCGCGAGGGCAAGGTGTCCGTGCTCGTCGCCACCGACGTGGCGGCCCGCGGGATCGACATCACCGACGTCAGCCACGTGATCAACTACGAGTGCCCCGACTCCGAGATGACCTACGTGCACCGGATCGGTCGCACCGGTCGCGCCGGGGCGAAGGGCGTCGCCGTGACGCTCGTGGACTGGGCGGATGTCACCCGCTGGAAGGTGATCAACCGTGCCCTCGACCTGCACTTCCCCGAGCTGCTCGAGACCTACTCCACCTCCCCGCACCTGTTCGAGGACCTCGGCATCCCCGCTGGCACCCGCGGCCGGCTCAAGGAGGCCGCGCCGCGCGAGCCCAGGGAGCCGCGCGATCGCGAGCGCCGGCACGACGGCGAGCGCCGGCA
>JAEVYS010000042.1 GCA_023392635.1 Actinomycetes bacterium
CGCTTGCGCAAAAAGAAAAGGAAATCATGCAGGTCTGATCCGGAATGCGCGACGCGGACGACAACCGGTCCAACACGGCCCCAGGGCATGTCGCCATCATCATGGATGGCAACGGGCGCTGGGCCAAGGCGCGCGGCTTGCCGCGCACCGCCGGTCACAAGAAGGGCGTGGACGCCGTCCGCCGCACCGTGGAAGCGGCGCGCGAACTTGGCATCGGCACTCTGACGATCTTCAGCTTCTCTTCGGAGAACTGGCGCCGGCCGGAAGAGGAGATCAGCGACCTGATGGGTCTGCTGCGCTTCTATCTGCGCAGCGAGGTCGCCGAACTGCACCGGGCCGGCATCCGCCTGCGGGTGATCGGCGACCGCAACCGCCTGTCGGACGACATCAACCGTCTGATCGACAATGCCGAGGGTCTGACCCGCGACAACCGGGTGATGACGCTGGTCGTCGCTCTCAGCTACGGCTCGCGGCTGGAGATCGTCCATGCGGCGCGCCGGCTGGCCGAAGACGTCGCGGCGGGGCGTCTGTCGCCCGACGCCATCGACGAGGACGCGCTGTCGGCCCGGCTGTACACCGCCGACATTCCCGATCCAGACCTGATCATCCGTACCAGCGGCGAAAAGCGGATCAGCAATTTCCTGCTGTGGCAGGCGGCCTATGCCGAGCTGGTCTTCGTGGACACCCTCTGGCCCGATTTCACCAAGCGTGATCTGGAGGCGGCGATTGAAGAGTTCCACCGACGGGAACGCCGCTTCGGCGCCACCACCGCCGGGTCCCGCTGAGCCTTCGGCTTCGGCCACTCCGCCGGTGAAACCATCCAGGGCGGGGGACCTGAAGGTCCGCGCCTTGTCGGCGCTTGTCATGGCGCCTGTCGTGCTGGGCGCCGTCTGGCTCGGCGGTTGGGTGTTCCATGCCCTCATTGCCTTCGGATCGGTTGTCGCTGTTTCCGAATGGACCAACATCGTCCCCAGCGCCCGCCGCCTGCCCGCGCGGCTGATGGCGGCGATCGGCATTGCCGTCGTGCTGATGGCCCAGATCGCCGCAGGACCGGCCGCGGGGCTGGGTGTGGCGGCGGCCTTCGCCGTTCTGACGGCCATCGTCGGCGGCGGCAGTGACCGCGGCCTGCTCGGGTTCGGCGTCTTCTACGTAGCCGCCGGCATGGCCGGGCTGATCTGGTTGCGCGATCTGCCGGACGCCGGGCTGTCGTTGTTCCTCTTCGTCCTGTTCGCCATCTGGGCGACCGACATCGGCGCCTATGCCGCCGGCCGCAGCATCGGGGGGCCGAAGCTGGCGCCCCGTATCAGCCCGAAAAAAACCTGGGCCGGCCTGATCGGCGGCTTGCTGTCTTCCGCCCTGTTCGGCTGGCTGGTGGCCCTTGCCTTCGGCGCGGCGCGCCCGGACATCGCGGTTCTGGTGGGGGCCGCGGTCGCGGTGGTGGGGCAGGCCGGCGACCTGTTCGAATCGGCAGTCAAGCGGCGTTACAATGTGAAGGACAGCGGCCAGCTCATTCCCGGGCATGGCGGCATCCTCGACCGCATCGACGGGCTTCTGGCCGCGGCCCCGGTGCTGGCCTTGTTCCACGCGGCCGTTGGAACGGTTCTCTCATGGTGGTGAAGGCGGAGGCGGTGCCGGGTGCGCCGCGCAGCGTGACGATCCTCGGTTCCACCGGTTCGGTCGGCACGCAGACCGTGGACCTCGTCGCCCGCGATCCGGAGCGCTTCCCGGTGGAGGCGTTGACCGCCAACCGCAACGTCGCCCTTCTGGCCAAGCAGGCCCGCGACCTCAGGGCCCGTCTTGCAGTCGTCGCGGATCATGCCGCCTATGCGGAGTTGAAGGACCTGTTGTCCGGCACCGGCATCGAGGTTGCCGCCGGTGCCGAAGCAGTGGCCGCGGCCGCCGAGCGCCCGGCCGACTGGGTGATGGCCGCCATCGTCGGCGCCGCCGGTCTGGAGCCGACGCTCGCCGCCGTTCGCCGCGGCGCCATCGTCGCCTTCGCCAACAAGGAGGTTCTGGTCTGCGCCGGCGCCCTGATGATGGAGGAGGTCAAGGCGCATGGCGCCACGCTGCTCCCCGTCGACAGCGAGCATTCCGCCATCTATCAGGTGTTCGATTTCGAGCGGACCGACAGCGTAGCCCGCCTGATCCTCACCGCGTCGGGCGGGCCGTTCCGCACCAGGGACCGCACCTTCATGGCGGCGGCAACGCGGGAGCAGGCGGTGGCGCACCCGACCTGGGACATGGGCGCCAAGATCTCGGTCGACAGCGCCACGATGATGAACAAGGGGCTGGAGCTGATCGAGGCCCATTTCCTGTTCGGCATCCCTGAGGAGCGGATCGACGTCCTGGTCCATCCGCAGTCGGTCATCCACTCCCTGGTCGAGTATGTCGACGGCTCCGTGCTGGCGCAGCTCGGCACGCCGGACATGCGCACGCCCATCGCCTATTCGCTGGGCTGGCCCGCCCGCATCGCCACCCCGGCGGAACGGCTGGATCTGATCAAGGCGGCGACGCTGACCTTCGAGGCGCCGGATCCCGTGCGATTCCCGGCACTTCGGCTGGCCCGGGCCGCCTTGCAAAGCGGTGGGGGCGCTCCTACTATACTCAGTGCCGCCAACGAGGTGGCTGTTCAGGCGTTTCTCGACCGCCGGATCGGCTTCCTCGACATCGAACGGATCGTCGAGGAGACGTTGACGGCGTTGCCCCACCGCCCGCTGCGCGATCTCGCCGCCGTGCGGGAGGCCGACGCGGACGCCAGGCGGGATGCCGCCGGCCGCATTCAGGCCATCGGTGCGACGACGGTTGGCAGCCGATGATCCGCGTTCGAGGCGCTGGAAGGCGCAAGGGTTGAAATGGACGTAATCGGCGGTTTCTGGACCTCGGTGCTGGCTTTCCTGCTGGTTCTCACCGTGCTCGTCTTCGTGCACGAGCTTGGTCACTATCTGGTCGCGCGGCGCAATGGCGTGCGGATCGAGACCTTCTCCATCGGCTTCGGACCGGAGCTGTTCGGCTTCACCGACCGCGCCGGAACGCGCTGGAAGTTCAGTGCGCTGCCGCTCGGCGGCTACGTCAAGATGTTCGGCGACGCCGACCCGGCCAGCACGCCCGGCGCCCACCTGACGGGCATGACGGAGGAGGAGCGGGCTGTCTCCTTCCACCACAAGCGGGTGGGGCAGCGCGCGGCCATCGTCGCCGCCGGGCCGATCGCCAACTTCCTGTTCTCCATCGTCGTGCTGGCCGTGCTGTTCATGACGGCGGGACAGTCCTTCACACCGCCGGATGTCGGCGGCATCCAGCCCGGCAGCGCCGCCGAGCGCGCCGGCATCCAGCCCGGCGACCTGATCCTGTCGGTCGACGGCACCGGGGTGCAGCGCTTCGAGGAAATCCGGCAGATCGTCTCCATCCGGCCGGGCCAGCCTCTGGCGGTCGAACTGAAGCGTGACGGCCGGGTGATGACGGTCACCGCGACGCCGGATTCGCAGTCCGTCACCGACCGACTCGGCAACAGCCATCAGATCGGCCTGCTCGGTATCAGCCGCGGCAGCGTGGGAATGATGCGCCACGACCCGCTGACCGCGGTCTGGCAGGCGGGACGAGAAGTCGCAGGCATGATCACCGGCACCTTCACCGCGCTGGGCCAGATGGTCCAGGGATCGCGCGGGACGGAAGAGCTCGGGGGGCCGCTGCGCATCGCCCAGATGTCGGGCGAGGTGGCGCAATCCGGTTGGTATCCGCTGATCTGGTTCATGACCTTCCTGTCGGTGAACCTGGGGCTGATCAACCTCTTTCCGGTGCCGATGCTGGACGGCGGCCACCTGCTGTTCTACGCCTTCGAAAAGCTGCGCGGCCGGCCGCTCGGAGCGAGAGCGCAAGAATACGGTTTCCGAATTGGATTGGCCTTGGTATTAACGCTCATGGTCTTCGCCACGTGGAACGACCTGGTTCAACTGCGCGTGGTCGATTTCTTCCGGGGACTGGTCTCCTGACTCCAGCCCCTTGCCAGGGAGCGTGATTTGCCGGTGTCGAGCAAAGTTCTGGTGGCGGGCCTGCTGGCCGGCTGCGCCATGACGACGGTGTCTGTCGCCCACGCCCAAACCGCCGCCTCGCCCGGACGGGCGCCTGCGGGTTCCGGGTCCATGGTCGCCCAGGTGTTCAGCGGCGGTACGGTGCGCGATATCCGGGTCGAAGGCACCCAGCGAATCGAACCGTCCACGGTCCGCTCCTACCTGACGATCCAGCCCGGCGACCAGTTCGATCCAGACCGGATCGACCAGTCGCTGAAGGCGCTGTTCAACACCGGCCTGTTCGCAGACGTAGTGCTGAAGCGCGAGGGCGATGCGCTGGTGGTGACGGTGGCCGAAAACCCCATCATCAACCGCATCGCGTTCGAGGGGAACCGGCGCATCGACAAGGAGACGCTGGAGAAGGAAATCCAGCTGCGTCCCCGCGTCGTCTATACGCGCACCCGCGTTCAGACCGATGTACAGCGTATCCAGGAAATCTATCGCCGCCAGGGCAGGTTCGCCGCGACGGTCGAG
Organism: Actinomycetes bacterium; assembly: GCA_023392635.1. Lineage (GTDB taxonomy): Bacteria > Actinomycetota > Actinomycetes > Propionibacteriales > Propionibacteriaceae > Propionicimonas. The sequence continues at coordinate 4,539 of JAEVYS010000042.1, forward strand.
CCGAAGATCATCCAGCTCGACCAGAACCGCGTCGATCTGGTCTATGAGATCAATGAAGGCGTGCGCACCGGCGTGCGCGGCATCACCTTCATCGGGAACGAGCATTTTTCCGACGGGACTCTGCGCGAGGCCGTTCAGACCAAGGAATCCGCCTGGTGGCGCTTCCTGTCGTCAGACGACAACTATGATCCGGACCGTCTGAACTACGACCGCGACCTGCTGCGCCGCTATTACCTCAAGGAAGGCTACGCCGACTTCCGCGTCGTCTCCGCCGTCGCCGAGCTGACGCCGGACCGCGAGGACTTCGTCATCACCTTCACGGTCGACGAGGGCGAGCGGTACAAGTTCGGCAAGATCGACGTCAACACCACGCTGAAGGCGCTCGATCCGGAGCAGGTCCGCGGCGTGATGACGACCAACGAGGGCGACTGGTACAACGCGCAGGAGGTGGAGAACACCATCAACAAGCTGGCCACCGCGGTCGGCGACCTGCAGTACGCCTTCGTCGACGTCCGTCCGCGCATCACGCGCAACCGCGAAAACCAGACGATCGACATCACCTACGAGATCGTCGAGGGACCGCGCGTCTTCGTCGAGCGCATCGACGTCACGGGCAACGTCCGCACGCTGGACAAGGTCGTCCGGCGCGAGATGCTGGTGTCCGAAGGCGATCCGTTCAGCGCGACGAAGCTGCGCCGGTCGGAGCAGCGCATCAAGGATCTCGGCTTCTTCGAGAAGGTGAACGTCACCACCGCCGAAGGCTCAGCTCCCGACCGCAGCATCGTGAACGTCGAGGTGACGGAGCAGTCCACCGGCGAAATCGCCATCGGCGCCGGTTACTCGACCTCCGACGGCCCGCTGGCCGACTTCTCGATTCGCGAGCGCAACCTGCTCGGCCGCGGCCAGGACCTGCGGTTCGGCGCGACCATCTCCGGCCGGCGCAAGGAGTACGACGTCTCCTTCACCGAGCCGTACTTCATGGATCGCGACATCTCGGCCGGTATCGACCTGTTTCGCATCACGCGCGACTACCAGGACGAAAGCTCCTTCGACGAGAAGAACACCGGCTTCGCCCTGCGCATGGGTTATCCGCTGACCGAGAACCTGCGGCAGCGGCTGTACTACCAGCTGCAGAACACGGACATCACCAGCGTCCCGTCCACGGCGTCGCAGTACATCCAGGACCAGAAGGGCGCGCGCCTCACCTCGCTGATCGGCCAGGAACTGACCTACGATCGCCGGAACAGCCGCCTGGATCCGACCGACGGCTACTACGTCAAACTGTCGACCGACTTCGCCGGCGTGGGCGGCAACGCCCGCTACGTCCGCGGCCGTCTGTCCGGCGGCTATTACCTGCCGCTGTTCAACGAGAGCTGGGTGCTCGCGACATCCGGTGAAATCGGCTACATCGCCGGCGTGGGCAAGGACGTGTCGCTGTCCGACCGCTTCTTCATCGGCGGCGACACGCTGCGCGGCTTCAACACCGCCGGCATCGGCCCGCGCGACCTGCGCACCGGCGACGCGCTGGGCGGCGAGCGCTACTACCGTGCCTCGGTGGAGTTGAACTTCCCGTTGGGCCTGCCGGAGGAGTTCGGGCTGAAGGGCCACGCCTTCTCCGACGTGGGCACGCTGACCGAGACGAACATCAAAAACGATCCGCTGGTCGCGGACAGCGGGTCGATCCGTCTGTCGGCGGGCGCCGGCGTGTCGTGGAAATCGCCCTTCGGGCCGATCCGCCTTGATATCGCCGTACCGATCCTCAAGGAAAGCTACGACAAGAAAGAGCTTTTCCGTTTCAGCTTTGGAACCAGGTTCTAACCATGCAGTTCAGCAAGTTCAGGGCGTTGGTCGCCGCCGGCGCAGTCATGGCGGGGGTGGCCTTCGCCGCCCCGGTGGTCTCGGCGCAGGAAACGAAAACCGATCTGAAGGCCCCCGTCATCGCGGTGATGGACGTCCAGAAGATCATGCAGGAGTCGAACGCGTCCAAGGGCGTGTCGAAGTCCTTCGAGTCGCTGCGCGACGCCTACCAGAAGGAGGTCGCCTCGCTTGAGGACAAGCTGCGCAAGTCCGACGAGGAACTGCGCAAGCAGCAGACGGTGCTGTCCCAGGACGCGCTGGCCGCCAAGCGCCGCGATTTCGAGAAGCAGCTCGCCGACGTGCAGAAGACCGTCCAGAACCGCAAGCGCGCCCTGGAAGGCGCGCTGAACGAGGCGATGGGCGTCATCCACCAGAACATGGTGCAGATCGTCCAGGACGTCGCCAAGGAGCGCGGCGCCAACCTGGTGCTGACGCGCCAGCAGTTCGTCCTGGTGGACACCCAGCTCGACATCACCGACACGGTGATGGAGCGGGTGAACAAGAAGCTGCCCCAGGTCGCGTTGAACGTTCCGAAGCAGTGACGCCCGTCCGTGGACCTGCGGGTCCACGCGCAACCGGGCTCATCCGGGCTGCATGGGAAGGGCCGCGTTCGCCCGGCGAGGCGAACCCGGCCTTTTGTCTTTGGGTTCGGGCAGCGACCGCGGGGCACAGGCCGGTGCGGCGGGCGCGGGATTGCCAACTCCCGGAAAATCGGGCACAAGGGGCGTCTCCCAACGGGCCGCGTGAGGCACGAAGGGGAAACACCCGGAGATTTGAAAGGCGAGCGTCCGGACCATGGATGTGACGGCGGAAAACAAGAAGATGGCCGACCTCGATATCACGCGGATCATGCAGATGATTCCGCATCGATATCCGATTCTGATGATCGACCGCGTGGTGGACATCACGCTCGGCGAGAGCGCGACGGGCGTCAAGAACGTCACGATCAACGAGCCGTACTTCCAGGGGCATTTCCCGTCGCGTCCGGTCATGCCCGGCGTCCTGATCATCGAGGCAATGGCGCAGACCTCCGCCGTTCTGGTGGTCGCCACGCTCGGCGCCGAGGCGGAAGGCAAGCTCGTCTATTTCATGACGGTGGACGAGGCCCGCTTCCGCCGGCCGGTCACGCCCGGCGACACCATCCACATCCACGTGTCGAAGCAGCGCCAGCGCGCCAACGTGTGGAAGTTCAAGGGCGAGGCCAAGGTCAACGGCGTCCTCGTCGCCGAAGCCATCTATTCCGCCATGATTCTGGACGAGAAATGAGCGTTTCCATCCACCCGTCCGCTGCCGTCGATCCGGCGGCCAAGCTGGGCGAGGGCGTTTTCATCGGTCCCTTCTGCGTGGTCGGCCCGGACGTCGAGCTGGGCGACCGCGTGCGGCTGACCTCCCATGTCGTGGTGGAGGGGCGCACGAAGGTCGGTGAGGACACGGTCATCTACCCCTTCGCGTCGATCGGCCACAGGCCGCAGGACCTGAAGTTCAAGGGAGAGCCGTCGGAGCTGGTCATCGGCCGCCGCAACCAGATCCGCGAGCACGTGACGATGAGCCCGGGGACCGAGGGCGGCGGCATGATGACCCGCGTCGGCGACAACGGCCTGTTCATGGTCGGAGTCCATGTTGCCCACGACTGCGTCGTCGGCAACAACGTGGTGCTGGCGAACAACGCCACGCTCGCCGGGCATGTGGAGCTTGGGGACTTCGTCACCATCGGCGGCCTGTCGGCGGTGCACCAGTTCGTCCGCATCGGCTCGCACGCCATGATCGGCGGCATGTCCGGGGTGGAGAAGGACGTCATTCCCTACGGACTCGTCATGGGGGAGCGCGCGCGTCTGGCCGGCCTGAACCTGGTCGGGCTTGAGCGCCGCGGCTTCCAGAAGGACGACATCCACGCGCTCCGCGCCGCCTACCGCCTGCTGTTCGGCGCCGAAGGCACCTTTGCGGAGCGGATGGAGGAGGTCGGCCGCGACTTCGGGGAGAAGACGCTCGTCTCCGACGTGTTGGATTTCATCCGGTCGCGGGCCTCGCGCTCGCTGTGCCAGCCTCGCGAAGGCTGACGGGGCAGCCTCGCCTCCCGTCCGGATGGCAGTTGGAGTGGAAGCCGTGTCGCAGCCGCGTCCAAAGCTCGGCATCCTGGCCGGCGGCGGCACCTTGCCCGCCCGGATCGCCGAGGCGGTGCGCGGCCAGGGGCGCGAGGTGTTCATCGTCGCTTTCGAAGGCCACACCGACCCGGCGACCGTCGTTGGGCGCGCCCATCTGTGGAGCCGCTTCGGTGCCGCCGGAAGCATCATCGCGCGCCTGAAGCAGGAAGGCGTAGGCGATCTCGTGTTCGCCGGCCCGGTCCGCCGGCCGTCCTTCACCGAACTTCTTCCCGATTGGTACACGACGAAATTCCTTGCCAAGGTCGGCACGCGGGCGCTCGGCGATGACGGGCTGCTGCGCTCCGTGGCGAAGCAGCTGGAGGGCGAGGGCTTCCGGGTGGTCGGGCTTCATGAACTGCTGACGGGCCTTCTGACGGCTCCGGGGCCCGTCGGTCGCCTGCGGCCGGACGAGGAGGCGGAGCGCGACATCGCCCGCGCCGTCGAGGTCGCCCGCGCTCTCGGCGCGCTCGACGTCGGGCAGGGGGCGGTGGTCCAGCAGGGGATCGTGCTGGCCGTCGAAGCCATCGAAGGAACGGATGCCATGCTCGACCGCTGCGCCGGATTGCGCCGCCCCGGCCCTGGTGGAGTCCTCGTCAAGGTGAGGAAGCCGCAGCAGGACCGCCGCATCGACCTGCCGACCATGGGCGTCACCACGGTGGAGAACGCGGCCCGCGCCGGGCTGCGGGGCATCGCGGTGGAGGCGGGCGGCAGCCTGCTCGTGGACCGCGCCGCCGTGGCCGAGGCCGCGGACCGGCTCGGCCTGTTCGTCGTCGGGATCGCCGTGCCGGACGCGCGTCCCGGGGAGCCGGCGGCGTGAGCGAGACCTCCGGGCCGCTGCTGTTCCTGATCGCCGGCGAACCGTCGGGTGACGCTCTCGGCGCGCGCTTCATGGCGGCGTGCAAGCGCCTGACCGGCGGGCGCGTCCGCTTCGCCGGGATCGGTGGGGAGCGGATGATCGCCGAGGGGCTGGACAGCCTCTTCCCCATGGGTGAGCTGACGCTGTTCGGCGTGTTCGAGCTTCTGCCGCACCTGCCCAACCTGCTCCGCCGGATGGACCAGACGGTTGAGGAGGTGCTGCGCCTGCGGCCGGACGCGGTGATCGGCATCGATTCGCCGGGCTTTACCGTTCGAATCGCCAAGCGCGTGCGGCAGCGGGCGCCCGGCATCGCATTGGTCCATTACGTCGCCCCGACGGTCTGGGCCTGGAAGCCGAAGCGCGCCGCCAAGTACGCCGCGATCTACGATCACCTTCTGGCGATCCTGCCCTTCGAGCCGCCCTATTTCGAGCGCGAGGGTCTGGCCTGCAGCTTCGTCGGCCATTCGGTCGTGGAAAGCGGGGCGGGGCGGGGCGACGCCGCCCGTTTCCGCGCCGCGCACGGGCTTGCCGACGACACGCGGGTGGTGGCGGTGCTTCCCGGCAGCCGCAAGGGGGAGGTGAGCCGCCTGCTCCCGGATTTCCGCGCGACGCTCGAACGCCTGCTTCCCACGCATCCAAATTTGGTCGCCGTTGTGCCGACGGTCGCCACGGTCCGGGATCGCGTCGCCGCGGCCTTGGCGGACTGGCCCTTGCGGACCATCCTTGTCGAAGGCGAGTCCGCCAAACACGACGCCTTCGCCGCCGCGGAGGCCGCGCTGGCGGCGTCGGGCACCGTGGCGCTGGAGCTTGCCCTGGCGCGGCTGCCGGCGGTGATCGCCTATCGGCTGAATCCGGTGACCGTCGCCTTGTATCGGCGCTTCATCCGGGTCAAATACGTCAATCTGGTCAACCTGATGCTTGACCGCATGCTGGTGCCGGAACTGCTGCAGGAGGAGTGCCGGCCCGACCGGCTGGCCGCCGAACTCGGCCGCCTGCTCGACGATCCCGCCGCGCGCGCCGCGCAGGTGGAGGGGGTCGCCGAGGTGGCGCGTTGGCTCGGCCAGGGCGGCACGCCGCCGAGCGAGCGTGCCGCCCGCGTGGTTCTGGACTTGGTCGCGGAGCGTCGGGGCGACCACCATGCTGGTCAGGCGCCACGCCTTTCCGAAAGCCCGTTCAAGGGAGAAGAGACATCATGAGCGAGTTCCGCCTGCTCCACACCATGCTCCGGGTGTTCGACCTGGAGAAGTCGCTGGACTTCTACACCCGGCTGCTCGGCATGAAGCTGCTGCGCCGCAACGACTATGAAGGCGGGCGCTTCACGCTGGCCTTCGTCGGCTACGGCGACGAGAAGGACACCGCCGTCCTGGAACTGACCCACAACTGGGACCAGGCCGAGCCCTACCAGATCGGCACCGCCTATGGGCACATCGCGCTGGGCGTTCCGGACATCTACGCCACCTGCGAGCAACTGGCGAAGGAAGGCGTGAAGATCCCGCGCCCGCCCGGCCCGATGAAGCACGGCACGACCGTGATCGCCTTCATCGAGGATCCGGACGGCTACAAGGTCGAACTGATCGAGCGCAAGTGAGGCCCTTTGGGCCATCAGATGTTTTTGTAGAAGAGGACGGTGGCGTGCCGGCTGCCGTCCGCTTCCACGGTGTAGCCCGGGATTTCGCCGGCCCGTTGCCAGCCGGTCCGCTCGTAGAAGGGCTCCCCGAAGTTTCCCTTCAGGGTGTCCAGCACCAGCAGGGAGCGGTCCAGGCCGCGCGCAAGCGCCTCCACCTCGGCCATCAGGCGCCGGGCGATGCCGCGGCCGCGGTGTCGTGTGAGAACCAGCAGCTTCTGCACCTCGGCACGATGCGCGCCGTTCGGCTTCGTGCAGAGCGACAGTTGAACGCTCCCGAGCACGGTGCCGTCCGGGGCGCGTGCGACGAGCAGGCGATGCGCCCCGCCCTCTATGTCCCGGGAAACGCCGATCCAGAAATCGCGGTTCAGCGCCGGCGACAGCGGGGTGTGGTACCCGACGGACGCGCCGCTCGCGACGGCGTCCTCCAACAGCGCTTCAAGGCCGGCCATCAGGGCCGGGTCGTTCAAGCATTCAATAGGGGTGATGGTCAGGTCCGTGGTCATGGCGTTCGCTGGCAAGGTTGCGTGACAGCGCCAAGCTGCCGCCGGACGCCGCGGTCGCGCAATTGACTTCGCATGGGGGCGGTGTGAGGATTTCTCACACCACGAACCTGACACACCCATGCCACGTCTTCCCTTCACCGCCCTGGCCGCCTTCGAAGCCGCGTCGCGTCACGGCAGCATGACCCGTGCGGCCGACGAACTCGGCCTCACCCACGGGGCGGTCAGCCGGCAAGTCGGCGATTTGGAAAAACAGCTCGGCACCCGGCTGTTCGAGCGCACGGCCCGCGGGCTCCTCCTCACCGATGCGGGCGTCGACCTCGCCCGCGCCTGCACGGCCGGCTTCGGGCGTGTCCAGGAAAGCTGGGGGCGCATTGCCAGCGGCGGCCCGGAACGTCTGCGCATTGCTGCACCGCGGTCCTGGGCGGCCCTCTGGCTGGTGCCGAGGCTGGGTCGGTTTCTGGACCACTGGCCGGGGCTGCGGGTGGACATCGAAGGCGGCAACTCCGACCGCCCGTCGGAGGCGGAGACGGGCTGGGCCGTCATCCGCTACGTGCGGGGCGGCGAGGGCGGTCCTGACGGGACGCTGCTGTCGGAGGAACCGCTTTTTCCGGTCTGCGCGCCGTCCGTTGCCACGGATCTGCGCGCGCACGCGGATTTGACCCGGCATCGGCTGCTGCATTTCCAGGCCTCGGCGGACTGGATCGTCTGGCGTGCGGCGACGGGTGCGGACGTCGACGTCGCGCAAGGCCTCAGCTTTTCCGAATCGGTTATGGTGATGCAGGCCGCCATCGCGGGGCAGGGCGTGGCCATAGGCCGTCCGTCCCTCGTCATGGAGGCGCTGCGCGACGGGCGCTTGGCCTGCCCGCTCGGGCCGGCGGTGCCGTCGGGGGACCGCTACCTGCTGACGGCCCCGAAGGAGGGGCGCGGACGCCGCGCGTTGCGGGCGTTTCGAGACTGGCTTTTGGAAGAGGCGGGAAAGGACCGCGCGGAATTGGTGCGGCGCGGACTGTCGTGCTGAGCCGGTGAAAGGCGTCGGTGCGGACGCAAGCCGGTGCGGTGGAGGCGCAGCGGCCGCCACACCCGAAAACGACCGGACGAGCGGGTCAGACCAGCACCACCGCGGCGATCATCGCGAAAAGCACGGCATAGACCAACAAACGACGCAGCCGCCGCGATAGCGGCGGCTTGTTGTCGTTGGCGGCCGGCAGGCCCAGGCGGGCCCGCCGTGCCGGAACGATGTACGCAGCTGGGCTGCGGGCGGCCCCGTCAGAGCCGCCCGTTCCGATGTGTGCTGTCGGCCGGTTAGCCACGCTCGGCCAGCGGCACGAACGACCGCTTGGTCTCGCCGGTGTAGAGCTGACGCGGACGGCCGATCTTCTGGACCGGATCCTCGATCATTTCCTTCCACTGGGAGATCCAGCCGACCGTGCGAGCCACGGCGAACAGCACGGTGAACATGCTGGTCGGGAAGCCCATCGCCTTCAGGATGATGCCCGAGTAGAAGTCGACGTTCGGGTACAGCTTCTTCTCGATGAAGTATTCGTCCGACAGGGCGATCTTCTCCAACTCCATCGCGATGTCGAGGAGCGGCTCGTCCTTGATGCCCAACTCGGAGAGCACTTCGTGGCAGGTCTTGCGCATGACCTGGGCGCGTGGGTCGTAATTCTTGTAGACCCGGTGGCCGAAGCCCATCAGGCGGAAGTTGTCGTTCTTGTCCTTGGCGCGGCGGACGATCTCCGGAATGCGATCGACCGAGCCGATCTCCTCCAGCATCTTCAGCACGGCCTCGTTGGCGCCGCCGTGGGCCGGACCCCACAGCGAGGCGATGCCGGCGGCGATGCAGGCGAAGGGGTTGGCGCCCGACGAGCCGGCCAGACGGACGGTCGAGGTCGAGGCGTTCTGCTCGTGGTCGGCGTGCAGGATGAAGATCTTGTCCATGGCCTTGGACAGGACCGGGTTGACCTTGAACGGCTCGCAGGGCGTGCCGAAGGTCATGTACAGGAAGTTCTCCGCATACGACAGGTCGTTGCGCGGGTACATGAAGGGCTGGCCGACCGAGTACTTGTAGGCCATCGCGGCGATCGTCGGGATCTTCGCGATCAGACGGTGCGCGGCGATCTTGCGCTGCACCGGATCCTCGATGTCCGTCGAGTCGTGGTAGAAGGCCGAGAGGGCGCCGACGACGCCGCACAGGACGGCCATCGGGTGGGCATCACGGCGGAAGCCGCTGTAGAAGCGGGTCAGCTGCTCGTGCACCATCGAATGGCGGCGCAGGATGCTCTCGAACTCCTCCTTCTCGGCGGCGTTCGGGAGGTGGTTGTTCAGGAGGAGGTAGCACACCTCCGGGAAGGTCGCGTGCTCGGCCAGATCGTCGATGGCGTACCCGCGGTGCAGCAGGACACCCTCGTCACCGTCGATGTAGGTGATCTGCGATTCGCAGCTGCCCGTCGAGGTGAAGCCCGGATCGTAGGTGAAACAACCCGTCTCGGCGTACAGCTTGCGGATGTCGATCACGTCCGGGCCGGTGCTGCCATGCATCACGGGCAGGGTGACCTGCTTGCCGGTCCGGTTGTCGGTAAGGGTGAAGGTATCGGCCTTGTCCGCGGTTTGGGTCATCTCGGCACGTCCTTGATTTTAGGGTTGGGGCTTACCGCCCTTTTCGAATCGGCGCAGCATAGTTCCATGCCGTAAGGATATCAACGCACGGAAGTTATCGCCGTGCTGCACCTGCGGCATCACTCATCCGCGCCAGCGTCTCGTCGCGACCGAGAATTTCCGCGACCTCGAAGATCGGCGGGGAGACGGTGGTGCCGGTCAGCGCGGCGCGCAACGGCTGCGCGATTTTGCCCAGCTTCTCGCCGCGTTCCTCGGCGAATCGCCGGACCTGCGCCTCCAGCGCGGCGGCGGTGAAGTCGGCCTCCGCCCCGAACAGGGCGGCCAGTTCGGCCAGGATGCCCCGGCCCTTGTCGTCCAGCAGGGCGGCGGCCTTGTCGTCCATGGGCAGGGGGCGCGCGGCCAGATAGAAGCGCGCGCTCTGTGCCAGATCCACGACGGTGCGGGCGCGCTGCTTCAGCCCGTTCATCGCCCGCTTCAAAATGCCGCGGTCGGCGTCGGTCAGCGAACGGCCGAGGTCGGCCTCCAGCCGCGGGGCGATCAGCCCGACAAGGCGGTCGTCGTCCGCCTGGCGCATGTAGTGCGCGTTCAGGTTCTCCAGCTTCGCGAAGTCGAAGCGGGAGGGGGAGCGGCCGATGCCTTCCAGGTTGAACCACTCCACCGCCTGCTCGGTCGAGATGATCTCGTCGTCGCCGTGCGCCCAGCCGAGCCGCAGCAGGTAGTTGCGCACCGCTTCCGGCAGGTAGCCCATGTCGCGGTAGGCGTCCACGCCCAGCGCGCCGTGGCGCTTCGACAGCTTGGCGCCGTCCGGGCCGTGGATCAGGGGGATGTGGCCGAACTCCGGCAGATCCCAGCCCATGGCGTTGTAGATCTGGATCTGGCGGAAGGTGTTGGTCAGGTGGTCGTCGCCGCGGATGACGTGGGTCACGCCCATGTCATGGTCGTCCACCACCACGGCCAGCAGATAGGTCGGCGTGCCGTCGGCGCGCAGCAGGATCAGGTCGTCCAGCTGCGCGTTCTGCACACGCACCTCGCCCTGCACATGGTCCTTCAGCACGGTCTCGCCGGTCTGCGGCGCCTTCAGCCGGATCACCGGCTTCACCCCGGCGGGGGCCTCCGACGGGTCGCGGTCGCGCCAGCGGCCGTCGTAGCGGACCGGCAGGCCGGCCGCCTTCTGCGCCGCGCGCATCTCCTCCAGCTCTTCCGGGCTGGCGTAGCAGTAATAGGCGTTGCCGGACGCAAGCATCTGGCGGGCGACCTCCGCGTGGCGGTCCTTGCGGCCGAACTGGCTGACGGCCTCGCCGTCCCAGTCCAGGCCGAGCCAAGTCAGCCCGTCCAGGATCGCGTCCACCGCCGCGTCGGTCGAGCGTTGCCGGTCGGTGTCCTCGATGCGCAGCAGGTACTTTCCGCCGGTGTGACGGGCGTACAGCCAGTTGAACAGCGCGGTGCGGGCGCCGCCGATATGGAGAAAACCGGTGGGCGACGGGGCGAAGCGGGTGACGACGGTCATCGGTGGCTCAATTCCGGGTTCAGCGCTGCTACAGTGGTGCGGTGGTGTAACACATTAAGCGCGCTGCGGGCATTTGCCATGCGCGCATAGGCGACAGTATGGGCGGCGGGGTGGCGACGGACAGCCTGTTGGAGGAGGATGGGGCGGCCGCGGACGTCACCGCGGAGCGTCGCGGACCACTCGCGCGCGTCTTCGACTGGCTGGCCGGCGTGATTGCGGCGGAGCGGGAGCGCTGGGCGCTCTGGAGTCCCGTCGGAGTCGGCGGCGGCGTGGCCCTCTATTTCGCGCTGCCGTTCGAGCCTCCCCTGTGGCTTGGCCCGGCTGTGGCTGCCGGCGCGATCCTGCTTCTGTGGGCGTTGCGGCGGCGTCTCGGTGCGGTGGTGGCGCTGGTCGCGCTGCTGAGCGTCGCGCTCGGGTTCGCGGTGGCCCAAACCCGCACCGCCATGGTGTCCGCGCCCATCCTGGCGCGGGACATCGGGCCGACCACGGTCACCGGTCGCGTGCTGTCGGTGGAGCGGCAGCCGGCCGGCGCGCGGATGATCCTGGGCGGGCTGACCGTCGACAAACTGAAGCCGGAGGCGACTCCGGACCGCGCGCGGCTGCGGCTTCCGGCGAAGTTCAAGCCGCCGGAGGCGGGAACCGTGGTCCGCCTGCGCGCCATGCTGCACCCACCGGCACCGCCGGCCGAGCCCGGCGCCTTCGATTTCCAGCGCCGCGCCTTCTTCCAGGGATTCGGCGCCGTCGGATTCGTCCTCGGCACGCCGGAGGTGGTGGACGCCCCGCCGGTGTCCGGGTGGGACGCCGTTTCGGTCGCCTTCGACCGCGCGCGGGCGGTGATCGCGGAGCGGGTGCAGCGCGCCATCCCCGACCCGGTGGAGGCCAGCGTCACCGCCGCCCTGCTGAACGGCGAGGAGGTGGCGATTCCCGAACCGGTGATGGACGCCTTCCGCAACAGCGGCCTTGCGCATCTGCTGTCGATCTCCGGCCTTCACGTGGGCATCGCCGCGGGGATCGTGTTCTGGGTGGTCCGCGCCCTGCTGGCGCTGGTGCCCTGGATCGCGCTGCGCTGGTCCATCAAGAAGATCGCCGCCGCTTTCGGCATCGTCTCGGCGCTGGCCTACACGATGCTGGTCGGGGCGCCGGTGCCGACGGTGCGGTCGGTTCTCTCCACCGGCCTGATCATGGGGGCGGTGATCCTGGACCGGTCGCCGATCAGCATGCGGCTGGTCGCCTTCGCCGCCATGGTCACCATCGCGATGGAGCCGGAGGGGATGCTGGGCCCCAGTTTCCAAATGTCCTTCGCGGCGGTGGCGGCGCTGATCGCGGCCTTCGAGGTGGTCAATCCGATCCTGGCGCGTTGGCGGCAGGCGCTGGGCTGGGTGGGCGTGCGGCTGCTCGAACTCGGCACCATCGCCTTCACCAGCGTCATCGCCACGGTCGCGACCACGCCCTATTCGCTCTACCATTTCCAGCAGGTGGCCTTTTACGGCGTGCTGTCGAACATGGTCGCCATCCCGATCACCTCGGTCTGGGTGATGCCCTTCAGCCTGCTCGCCTACCTGCTGATGCCCTTCGGCCTGGAGGAGCCGGCGCTGATCGCCATGAACTGGGGAGACCGTCTCGTCATCTGGACGGCGGAGTTCACGGCCGGCCTGCCGGGGGCCACGGCTTTCATCCCGGCCATGCCGTCGGCGGGAATCGTGGCGGTGTCGCTGGGCGGGCTGTGGCTGCTGGTCTGGACCGGGCGCTGGCGGTTGCTGGGCCTGCTGCCGATCCTGTGGGGCATGGCGACGCCCCTTCTGGCGCACCGGCCCGATGTGCTGGTGTCCGGGGACGGAGCCGTCATGGCCGTCCGTGGAACCGACGGCCACCTCGTCCTGTCGGGAAAGAGCGAAGGGCACGTCGCGGACACCTGGCAGCGGCGCGACGGCCGCGATGAGACTCCCGGAGTGTGGCCCGATTCCGGCGCGACCCTGGACGGGCGCATGCGCTGCGACGTGTTGGGCTGCGTCTACGCGCTCGAAGGCCGTACGATCGCCTTGTTGCGCGCCCCGGACGCCCTGGTCGAGGACTGCGCCGTCGCGGATGTCGTGATCACCGCGACGCCCGCGCGGGGTTGCCGGGCGCCTCTGGTGATCGACCGGTGGCGCCTGCGCCGGGAAGGGGCGCAGGCGCTGTACGTCTCGCCCTCAGACGTGCGCGTCGAAAGCGTGCGCGACGTACGCGGGGACCGGCCGTGGACGCGGACTCGTTATACCATGTCCCGATGAGACCAACTCATCGGGACATGGTATCGGCGGCGACCGCCGCCGCGCGGGCACATGCCCGCGGAGCCAAGCCGGCGGCCCATTCAAAGCGAGGGGGCGGCGCCGGCGATTGAGGCCCGATGATCGGTTACGATCAG